>NZ_JBHYJI010000052.1:0-69384 GCF_042740435.1 Streptomyces sp. NPDC059002
CCCGCCCGGGGGTTTTGGGGCCCCCGCCACGCCGGCGGCCCCCCCCCCGGGCGGGGGTGGGGCCCCTTGCCTCGCCTGTGGGGGGCCGGTGGGGTGCCGCTCAGGCCGCCTGGAAGGCGAGGACCGCGTTCTGGCCGCCGAAGCCCATGGAGTGGTTGAGGGCGAAGTCCACCTTGCGTTCGGTGGCCCGGGTGGCCACGTCCAGGTGGACGGCGGGGTCGAGGGTGGTGAGGTTCGCCGTCGGGGGCACCACGCCGCGTTCGAGGGCGAGGATCGTGTAGATGCTCTCGACCGCTCCCGCCGCACCCAGGAGGTGACCGGTGACGCCCTTGGTCGAGGTGACGAGCGGGTCACCGGTGCCGGCGAAGATGCGCTCGATCGCCTCGGCCTCGACCCTGTCGTTCAACGGGGTCGACGTGCCATGGGCGTTGATGTGCCGCACGTCCGCCGTGCCCGCACCGGCGTCCGCGAGTGCCGCGCGGACGGCCGCCTCGACGCCGCGGCCCTGCGGGTCGGGGGCGCTGAGGTGGTGGGCGTCCGCGGAGGCGCCGTACCCGGCGACGCGCGCGTGCACCCGCGCCGACCTGGCCCTGGCGTCCGTCAGGCGCTCCAGGACGAGGATGCCCGCGCCCTCGCCGCCCACGAAGCCGTCCCGGTCCGCGTCGAACGGCCTGGACGCCGCGCCCGGGTCGTCCTGACGGCGGGAGAGCGCGCCCATCTGCGCGAAGCCCGCCATGATCAGCGGCGTCACCATCGCGTCGCTGCCGCCGGTGATGACGATGTCGCAGCGGTCGAGCAGCAGCAGGTCGCGGGCGGTGCCGATCGCCGTGTTGCCCGAGGCGCAGGCCGTGGCGACGACCAGGTTCGGGCCGCGCGCCCCGCACTCCATGGCGACCTGCCCGGCCAGCATGTTGGGCAGCTGCATGGGCAGCAGCAGTGGCGATACGCGGCCCGCCCCCTCCTCGGTGAGCACCTGGTGCTGGCGCTCGACGGTGGACTGCCCGCCCTGGGCGGTGCCGAGCACGACACCGACGCGCGGGGCGTCCCACGCGGTGGCGTCGAGCCCGGCGTCCGCGAGGGCCTCGTGCAGGGCGACGAGGGCGTACTGGACGAAGCGGTCGAGACGGTGCGCGCGGCGGGCGCCGAGCAGCGCGGCGGCGTCGAACCCGGGCACCCGGCTGGAGATCCGCACCGGGTTGTCCGCCAGGGTCTCGTCCAGGGCCGCCGTGGGCCGCCCTGCGCACACCGTCTGCCAGTTGGCCGCCACGCCGATGCCGGCGGGAGTGACGAGACCGAGGCCGGTGACGGCGATGTCGTGACGCTCCATCAGGCCCTCGTGCCCGCGTTCTCCATGAGGCCCACGACGTCGCCGAGGGTGGTGACGCCGGTGAGGGAGTCCTCCGGGATCTCGAAGCCGAGCGACTTCTCCAGGATCAGGCTCAGCTCGACGAGGGCGAGCGAGTCCAGCTCGGCGTCGGCGAGCGAGGTCTCCTGCGTGAGGCCGTCGACCGGGACGTGCAGCTGGTCACCGAGGATGGCGAGCAGTTTGTCGAACATGCGGATCTCCAAGCGATTCAGGTGCGGTTCACAGGACGGGGGACACATCGGGCCAGACGAGGGTGGCGGCACCCCAGGTGAGGCCCCCGCCGAAGGCGGTGAGCAGCACCCGGTGGCCGGGGCGCAGGGTGCCGTCGGCCGCGGCGTCGGCGAGCAGGACGGGGACCGAGGCGCCCGCGGTGTTGCCGACCAGTTCGATGTTCGAGGCGCGCCGCTCGGGCGGGATGCCCACGAAGTCGGCCACGGCAGAGGTGATGCGGGCGTTGGCCTGGTGGGCGACGAGCAGGTCGACGTCGGCCGCGGTCCAGTCGGCGGCGGTGAGGGCGTCCGCGCAGACGACGGACATCCGCGTCACCGCGTGCCGGAAGACCTGGCGCCCCGCCATCCGGAAGTACCGCTCCTCGCGGGGCAGCGGGCCGCCGTCCGCGCGGCGTGCTCCGCCGCTGGTGCCGACGGCGACGAGGTCGGCGTTCTCGCCGTCGCTGCCGAGCAGCGTGGGGCCGACGGCGCCGGGCTCGTCCGCACGGCCCGCGCGCAGCACCACCGCGCCCGCGCCGTCGCCGAAGATGGGGGCCGTCGCGCGGTCCTCGGGGTCGATCAGGGTGGTGAACGCCTCCGCGGCGATCACGAGGACGTGCTGCGCCGTGCCCGCCGCGATGAGTCCCGCGCCGGTCGCGAGGCCGTACAGGAAGCCGGTGCACACGGCCGACACGTCGAACGCGGCGACCCCGGTCAGACCGAGCCGCGACGCCACCTCGGGCGCCGTCGCGGGGCAGGGCCTGTCGGGCGTGGTGGTGGCGAGGACGACCGCGTCGACCCGGTCGTGGCCCGCCGACTTCAGCGCGCGCCGGCCGGCCTCGACCGCCAGGTCGGCGGTGGTCGTGCCGGGGGAGATGACGTGCCGCCGGGCGATGCCGGTACGGGACCGGATCCATTCGTCCGTCGTGTCCAGGCGCTCGACCAACTCGTGGTTGGACACCGTGTTCGGCGGCAGATAGGCGCCCACTCCGGTGATCACTGCCGTGCTCGTGCCCGCTCTTGTCATCCGGCACTCCTTGGACGGGGATCCACGCTCTGCGGCTCGGGGCTGCGGGGCGCGGGGTTTTCGGCGGCCCTCCAGTCGAGCGTGACCAGTCTCGGATCGCGGGATATGCGGTGTGTATCGCCCTGTTATCCGGTGGCCGCTGCCGGGGAATGGCTGCTCGATACTCGGTGCATAAGGGAGTTCCCTACCGTCGTCCGGCAGTGTCAGAAGCGCCTCTTCGGCAAGCGCACCCTCGGCCGCGCGCCGCCCGCCGGCCCCGGACGACGTGGAGAACGATGACCGACGTACGCAAGGCGTCCAGCCTGTCCCAGGTCCTGCGCGGGCACGCCCGCTCGCGGCCCGACGAGGCGGCGGTGATCCACATCCGCGTCCCGGACACCGACGACGGATACGACACGCTGACGTACGCCCGGCTCGACCGGGCGGCCCGGGGGCTGGCCGGCCGGCTGCGTGCGGAACTCGGCCTGGTGGCGGGTGACCGGGTGCTCCTGCAGTACCCGTCGGGCACGGAGTTCCCCGTCGCCTTCTTCGGCTGCCTGTACGCGGGGCTGATCACGGTCCCTGCCCCGCTGCCGGGACGCAACCGGCGCGAGCGCCAGCGGGTCAAGGGCATCGTGCGCCAGGGAGGCATCCGCGCGATCCTCACCGACGAGGCCAACCACCCTGCGGTGTCCGAGTGGGCGCTCACGGAATCACTCGACGACGTGCCGCTGCTGGTGACGGGGGGCGAGGGTCCTTCCGCCGACGACGCGGTTTCGTACGACGACGCGGTTTCGTACGACGATGCGGTGACCCTGCCCGGTGAGACGGCGCACCCCGAGACCCCCGCCCTGATCCAGTACACCTCGGGCTCGACCTCCGAGCCCAAGGGCGTGGTGATCACCCACGGCAATCTGCTGCACAACGTCGCGGCCATGGGGGAGAGCTTCCACATCGCGCCCGGCACCCGGCACGGCGGATGGATCCCGCTCTACCACGACATGGGCCTCATCGGTCATCTGCTCACCGGGGTCCTGCTCGGCAGGGGCGTGGTCACGCTCAACCCGATCACGTTCGTGCGCCGCCCGCACCAATGGCTGCGCGCCATCGACCGGTTCGACATCGGGCACTCCAACGCCCCCAACTTCGCGTACGAGTTGTGTGTGCAGCGCATCACGGACGAACAGATCGAGGGGCTCGACCTGTCGCGCTGGCAGTATGCGATCAACGGCTCGGAGCCCGTGCACGCGGCGACGCTGCGGGAGTTCACCGAGCGGTTCGCACCCTACGGGTTCCGTCCGGACGCGCTGGTGCCCTGCTACGGCATGGCGGAGGCGACCCTGTACGTCTCGGGCTCGGTGCGGCGCGAGCCCGTCACGCTGGTGGCCGACGCCGAGCTGCTGGAGAAGAACGTGCTCGCCCCGGCGAAGGGGACCCGCGTCACGGACCCCGCGACCCGCGAGCTGGTCAGCTGCGGCGAACTGCACGATCTGGCCTGCCGGATCGTCGACCCCGCGACCGGCGCGGCCCTGGAGGAGGGGCAGGTCGGCGAGATCTGGCTGAACGGCCCCAGCGTCGCCAAGGGCTACTGGGACAACGAGGGCGCCACCGAGGAGATCTTCGGTGCCACCCTGGAGGGCGAGCGGTATCTGCGCACGGGCGACCTCGGGGCGCTGCTCGACGGCGAACTCTTCATCACGGGCCGGATGAAGGAGACCCTGATGATCAACGGCCGCAACCTGTACCCGCAGGACGTCGAGCACGAACTGCGCACCCAGCATGCCGAGTTGGCGACCCTGCCCGGTGCCGCCTTCACGGTCGTGCGGCGGCGCGGCGACCGTCACGAGGAGGCCCTCGTGGTGACGCAGGAGATCACCGGGCAGCTGTCCGACGAGGAGTACGCGCGCCTCGCGGCCGACATGAAGCAGACGGTCAGCCGCGAGTTCGGGCTCGCGGTACGCGGCGTCGCGCTGCTGCGCAGGGGCAGCGTCCGGCGTACGACGAGCGGGAAGATCCAGCGGGTGGCGATGCGGGAGCTGTTCCTCGCCGACGCCCTGCAGCCGCTGTACGCCGACTGGCAGGACTGACGGACCGGCCGGGGCTCCGTGGACGGGCCCCGGCCTTCTTCGCGCGGACCGGTCAGCCGGCCGCGCGCGCGTGGAAGCGAAGGAGTTCCTTCCAGCGATAGCGGAAGCCGCCCCAGGCGTCGCGTCCCACGACCTCCAGGAGATGGGCGTCCACCAGGCGTTCGATCAGGTCCTCCGCCTCCGCCGACGTCGTGGAGAGCGTCTTGGCGCCGGTCGAGAGGTCGAACTCCGGGGTGTCGATCGAACCGAGCCGGTGGTAGGCGGCGGCCACCCGGGTGCTCAGGTTCTGGAAGCAGCGGTCGAACCGGTTGCGCAGCGAGTTCTCCCCGTGGCTCAGCTCGGCGAGCCGCTGCTCGGGGTCCTGGAGGCGCGCCACCAGGTCGTCCGCCGACCAGTGCTGCCTGCTCTGCAGCCGGATGCCGGCCGCGCGCAGGGCCAGCGGGATGTGGTCGCAGAGCGCGGCGAGGGTGCGCAGGGTCTCCGGGTCCGTGGTCTTGAGGCTGTTGCGGGTGATCGACCGCAGCATCGTGACGGACTCGTCGGGGGACAGGGCGCCGAGCCGCACGCGCAGCGTGTCGGAGCTCTCAAGGAGGTCGTTGAGGCCGTCCCTGCCGGTGACCAGGACGCCGCACAGACCGCTGCCGGGCAGCAGGAGCCGCACCTGGGCGAAGGAGACAGCGTTGTCCAGCGTGATGAGGACGCGACGGCCGTCGAGCTTGCTGCGGTAGAGCGCCGCGCACTCCTCGACGCCGACCGGGATGCGGTCGGCGGGGGTGCCGAGGGCCCGCAGGAAGCGGTGCAGGACCTCGCGGGGGTGCAGCGGGAGACCGTTCTCCTGGAGGTCGATGAAGAGCTGGCCGTCGGGGAAGTGCGGCGCGGCGCGGTGCGCCCAGTTCAGCGCGAGGCCGGTCTTGCCGATGCCGGGGCTGCCGGTGATGCAGCCGACGGGCAGCGGCGCGTGCTCGGTGCGGCCGAGCAACGCCTGGTCGAGCGAGGCCAGTTCGGTGGCGCGGCCGACGAAGCCGTGGATGCCGGGCGGCAGCTGGGCGGGGGTCGACCAGGTGTCGTCCGGTGCGGGGGCGGTCGTCGCGGGCGCGGGGGCGGCCAGGTCGAGGGCCTCGTCCTGGAGGATCAGCTGGTGCAGCTCCTGCAGTTCGGTGCTCAGGCCGATGCCGAGCTCCTCGACGGAGATCTGGCTGCCCTCGCGGAAGGTCTCGAGCGCCTCGGCGCGTCGTCCCGACCGGTACTGGGCCAGCATCAGATAGGCGCGCATGCGGTCGCGCAGCGGGCGGGCCTGCACGAGGGCGGTCAACTCGCCGAGGAGTGCGTCGTGTTCACCCAGTTCGAGGCGGAGCGCCATCTGCCGTTCGATGGCGTGCATGCGCTCCTCGTCCAGGCGCATCACCTCCACCTCGGCGAAGTTCGACGTGACGTCGCTGAGCGCGGGGCCGCGCCACAGCGCGAGCGCGTCACGCATCAGGTCGGCGGCGTCGGCGAGCCGGCCGCGGCGGGCCTGCTCCTCGCCCGCGCGCACCAGGCGCGCGAAGGTGACCGTGTCGAGCGTGTGGGAGTCGGAGCGGAACACATAGCCGGGGGTGACGGTGGCGATCACCGTCTGCTCGCAGCCCGCGGCGCGGAACACCTTGCGCAACGCGGCCACACAGATGGCGACTTGGGTACGGCCCGTGCTGGGCGGGCTGCCGCTCCACACCTGCTCGATCAGGGAGTCGACGGAGACCACCTGGTCGGGCGAGAGCAGCAGGGCCGCAAGGACGGCACGCTGGCGCGGCCCACCCACCGCGATGCTCTCCGACCGCGCACGGACCTCCAACGGACCCAGTATTCGAAAGTCGAGGCCTTGCTTGGCGGCCTGTCTTCGCGGACTGGGTACGTAATCGACGGTGGTGCGGTCAGAGCTTTCCGACGTCAGTCGGGGTGGGCTGGGCGAGAAAATCGACTCCATGAAGTTACCCCCAGGTATTACCTTGCGGTATTTATGGCGGCTCGAAGGGAGACAGTGCACGGCCGCGCGAGGGCGATGGAGCCCGCGCCGGATTACGAACGAGTGGAGCACCGCAGCGAGGCGGAGTTACCCCTTTGCGTCAGGACAGATTTGACAGGACATGAGGTCCGACTCTCCGTCGATCGCAGAACCTTCCTCTGGTGCTCGGTCGTCATCACGGCACGGAAGAGTTCCGCCAAGGGAGGGTCTCGATCCCTCCGCCCCCGTAGTTCGAAATCATACGGACTATGGTCGACCGTCGCAGTCGCCCATCGTCAATAATCGGCCTTACTTTAGTCGAGTGTCCAGGCGCACCCTTCGCGCCACTTGGCCGAAACAGTGCTCAACTGCGCCCGGTTCGACCCTGTTTGGGTGGCGCATATGTGCGCGTAGTGATCAAAGTCTCCGCCCCGGGTGGTCATGGATGCGGTGCGTCACGACTGTGGTGCCGTTCGAAATTTCGCAATAGCCCTTAGGAAGGGTCGCCCCCCGACCTTCGTCGTGTGCCGGAAAGCGAAGGAGGTGCGGGGCCGACTCGCCGTGCCAAGAGGCCTGTTGACCTTGTAACGTTGCGCGGGTGGTGGAATCGGCGAGTGACCCGGGGACCGTCTGGGCGAAGAGTCGGCAGCGGGTGGGCGAATATCTGCATTCGCGAACAGCCGCCGCTGACGCACTCCTTTTCGTCCTGCTCATGGTGGCACCCGCGGTCACGATGGCCTTCTCGCGACAGGGCGCCGTCGAGTCGGCGGCGTCAGTGACGCTCATCGCCGTGGGCGTCGCGACGAGTAGACGTGCACCTTTCGTTTCCCTCATGGCCGTCACTGCTTTTGCTCCGCTTTACGTTGCGATCGACACGATCCCGCTGGGGATGTCGCCCGCGGTGGCCATGGTGGTGCTCGGCTGGCTCGCCGGGCACCGGATGCCCGAGGCGCGCCCCGCGACCATCGGATTCGCCGTCGTCGCGCTCCTCGGCCTCGCCCTCGCCGCGGCCTTCGGCAATGTGTGGTCCTGGCCGTTCGTGACCCTCATCGAGCTGCTCGCCATCCTGCCGTGGTGGGCGGGCCACTACAGCCGGATGCGGGCCCAGGTCTTCCGGGCGGGCTGGGAGCGCGCCGACCATCTGGAGCGCGAACAGCAGATCATCGCCGAACAGGTCAGGCTGCGCGAACGCGCCCGCATCGCCCAGGACATGCACGACTCGCTCGGCCACGAGCTGAGCCTGCTCGCCCTCCAGGCGGGCGCCCTGGAAATGGCCCCCGACCTCACCGAGCGGCACCGCGCGGGCGCCGCCCAGCTGCGCGCCACCGCGATCACCGCCACCGAGCTGCTGCACGACGTCATCGGGCTGCTGCGCGACGACACCGACGACGAGCCGGCCCGCCTGGAGCCCGCTTCCGAGTCCGTCGCGGAGCTGGTGGGGCGCGCCAAGGACTCCGGGGTGCCGGTGACGCTGCGCTGCGACGGCACGCTGGAGGGCCTGCCGCAGATGACCGACCGCGCGGCCTACCGCGTCGTGCAGGAGATGCTCACCAACGCCATGAAGCACGCCCCCGGCATGCCGGTGCTCGTGCACCTGGTGAGCAACCCCGACGAGCTGGATGTGACCGTCTCCAACGAACTGCCCGAGAGCGGCGCGCACAGCGGGCTGCCCAGCGGCGGCCGCGGACTGCTCGGCCTCCAGGAGCGGGTGCGTCTGGCGGGCGGCAAGCTGCGGATCGACTCGACGGGCGGGGTCTTCTCGGCGACCGCGCGACTGCCCCGGCACAGTCCGCTGTCCGACGACGCGGATGACGCGAAATCACCCTCGGACGCGGCGGATTCGGAATCCGCCCACCAGCTGCGCAAGGCCAGGCACGGGCTGCGCAGGCAGCTCAAGCGGATGGCGATGGTGCCGGTCGTCCTGGCCGTCGGCACCGGCCTTGCGCTGATCGGCGTACGGACGTACACGGTCATGACGACCGCCATCTCGGCGGAGACCTTCGAGCGGATGGAGATCGGCGAGACCCACGAGGAACTCGCCGACCTGCTGCCCGATTCGTCGCTGGACAAGCCGTCCGACGGCCGGGCGGAGCAACTGCCCGCACCGGAGGGCTCGACGTGCCAGTACTACGGGACGAGTCGCAATGTGCTCGACGCCAACCGCGATCTGTTCCGGCTCTGCTTCGACGACGGGGTGCTGGTGTCCAAGGACAGGCTGCAGGCGTTGCCGCAGCGGTGAAACTGCCGTACCAAGGCCGTACCAAGGAAAGCGGAGACAATGATTCGCGTAATGCTCGCCGACGACGAGGCGATGATCAGGGCCGGAGTCAGCTCGATCCTGTCCGCCGACCCGGACATCGAGGTGATCGCGGAGGCCAGGAACGGCAAGGAGGCCGTCGAGCAGTGCCGGCTGCACCGCCCGGACGTCGCACTCGTCGACATCCGCATGCCCGAGCTCGACGGGCTCGCCGCCGCCACGCAGATCAAGGCCGCCGTGCCGGGCACCGCGGTCCTGATGCTGACCACGTTCGGCGAGGACGAGTTCATCACGCGGGCGCTCAGCGAGGGCGCCAACGGCTTCCTGCTCAAGGCGTCCGACCCGCGCGAACTCATCGCCGCGGTCCACGCGGTGGCGGAGGGCGCCGCCTATTTGTCGCCGCGGGTCGCCCGGCGCGTCATCACCAAGCTCCAGGAGACCGGGCTCACGCCTGCGGGGCCCGCGCGCAGCCGGGTCGCCCTGCTGACCGAGCGGGAGCGGGAGGTGCTCACGCTGCTCGGGTCCGGGATGTCCAATGCGGAGATCGGGCGGCGGATGAACCTTGTTGAGGGCACGGTGAAGAGTTACGTGAGCGCGATTTTGAATCGGCTCGATGTGCGGAACCGTGTGCAGGCCGCGATTCTCGCGTACGAGGCGGGGCTTGTGAGCCGTACCGGGAGCCGGTGACGGGGCGTTCTCGGGTGCGGGTCCGTTGTGGCCGGGCGCGCAGTTCCCCGCGCCCCTGAAGGGGCGCGGGGACTGTCTCACGTCGACAGGTGGCGGATCATCGCCGCCAGGCGTCTGATTCCCTCGTCCACCTGAGTCTCCGTCAGGTAGCTGCAGGAGAGGCGGATCTGGCGGTCGCCGTCGTGGCCCAGGTGGAAGTAGCGCATCGGGGTCCACAGGACGCCGAACTCGCGGGCCGAGATGTCGAGGGCGGTGTCGTCCGCGTCGAAGGGGACGTCCAGGGTGAGGAAGAAGCCGCCGTCGGGGTGGTTCCAGGAGACCTGGGAGCGGGGCCGCTCCGCGGCGGGGAACTCGCGCTCCAGGCCGTCCCTGATGCGTCCCATCATGTCCTGGTAGTGCTTGGCCGCCACGGCGTTCGCCTCGCGCAGGCCGCCGTCGCCCGCCAGCAGCATGGCACCGATCACCGCCTGCGAGACGCTCGGGGTGTTGACCGTGATCATGCTCTTGATCTTGGCGAGCTCGGCCGCGAGCAGCCCGTCACCGGCCGGTCCCGAGTCGGCGGCGAGGCCGGTGACCCGCTGGTCCGCCACCACATAGCCGACGCGCGCGCCGGGGAAGGCGCTCTTGGCGAACGAGCCGAGATAGATGACCTGTTGGCGCTCGTCGAGCGACTTGAGGGTGGGCCTGCGCCGCCCGCTGAAGAGGCCGTACGGATTGTCCTCGAGGAGCAGCAGGTCCAGGCGGGCGGCCGCGGCGAGCAGCGCCTCGCGGTCGGCGCGCTCCATGCTGACGCCGGTCGGGTTGGAGCAGTCGGGCACGACGTACAGCGCCCGCACCCGCTTGCCCCGCGCGGTCAGCTCCGCGACGGTGCGCTCCAGGGCGTCGAGGTCCACGCCGCTGCCGGTGCCGGGCACCGCCACCACGGGGATCTCCAGGAGCCGGGCGGCGCCCGTGACGCCGACGTAGCAGGGGCTGTCGACGAGGATGACGTCGTCGGGGTCCCGGCACAGCGCCCGCAGTACCAGGAGGACGGCCTCCTGGCAGCCGACGGTCACCACCACCGACTCCGGGGGTACGTCGATGTCCTCGTCGACCCGCAGCATCCCGGCGACCAGCTCACGGATCTGGCCCGCGGTGTGGCCGTACTGGAACAGCGCGGTACGGATCTCGTCCTCGCTGCTGCCGGAGTCCCGCAGATGGTCGATGTACGCCTGGACGAGGCGCGGGATGTCGTCCGCGTCGAAGAACCCCTCGTAGGGGCGGCCCGGGGCGAACGAGATCGCGTCCGGATAGCGGAACGTGATCTCGTTCAGGAACGTCATGGTCGTCAGGACCGGGCTGGTCACGCTGGCGTGCAGGGTGCCCGCGTCGAGCACCACGGCGGGTGCGTCGGGCGCCGGGTCCCCGGCTGTGGAACGGGTCATCAGCGCTGCTCCTCAGTGGTGCTCGGAGATACCTGAAGGTACGTCAGAGGGGGTGCGGGAGGTGGCGCAGGTGCGCCGCGCGGGGTGCGAGGACCGAGAGGTCGACGGCGTCGACGGTGGCGCGTCCGGTGAGCGCCATCGTGTCGGCCAGCTCCCGCAGCAGGATGGAGAGTACGGCGTGCACACCCGCCGTGCCGTCGACCGCGAGGCCGTACAGCACGGGGCGTCCGACGAGGACGGCGGTGGCGCCGAACGCGAGCGCGACGACGATGTCGGAGCCGCGTCTGATCCCGCCGTCCATGAGGACGGGGCAGCGCCCTTCGACCGCGGCCACCACCTCGGGGAGCGCCTCCAACGTGGCGGGCGCGCCGTCGAGTTGGCGCCCGCCGTGGTTGGAGACGATGATGCCCGCGACCCCGGCGTCGAGCGCGGCCCGCGCGTCCTCGGCGCTCAGCACGCCCTTGGCGACGACGGGCAGCCCGCTCCACTCGCGCAGCCGGGCGACCACCGACCAGTCGAGCGCCGGGTCGAAGGCGGTGCGGCTGTGCGCGGCGGGCGATGCCGCGTCGCGCGCCTGTGCGCCGTCCGCCAGGTCGTCGACCAGATTGGCGGGCACGATGTGGGGCGGCACCTGGAATCCGTTGCGCAGATCGCGCAGGCGCCGCCCCATGAACGGGGTGTCGACGGTGACGACGAGGGCCTCGTAGCCCGCGTCGGCGGCGCGCCGGGCGAGCGAGCGCGTCACCTCCTGGTCGCGGAAGCAGTACATCTGCAGCCACAGCGGCGCCGCGGCGTTGCGGGCGACCCGTTCCAGGGTCTGGCTCGCGAAGGTGGACACCACCACCGGGAGGCCGAGCGCGCCCGCGGCCTTGGCCGTGCCGCTCTCGCCGTCGCCGTGCGCCAGTTCGTGGTACGCGACGGGGGCCACGCCGAGCGGCGCGGCCCACCGGCTGCCGAGGATCCGGACCTGGGTGTCGGGCTCGGTGCGGCCGGGGAGGGCCCTGGGGCGCAGGGACACCGTGTCGAACGACGCCTCGTTGGCCGCGAGGGTGCGCTCCCTGCCCGCGCCGCCCGCGATGAAGTCCCAGTCCTGCCGGGGCAGTTGGCGGCGGGCGAGCGTGGCGTAGTCGTCGAGGGTCAGCGGCGGTGGTCCTGCCGTGGCTGCGGGGAAGGTCACCGGTTCGCCGTCTCCCGGGCGCGCTCGACGGCCTCGTACAGCGCCTTGATGTTCGAACTGCCGAAGCCCTGGGCGCCGTTGCGCTGGATCAGCTCGTAGAAGACGGTGCGGCGCTCGTAGGGGGAGCGGGTGAAGATCTGCAGCAGGTGGCCCCACTCGTCGCGGTCCACGAGGACGTTGGTGTCGCGCAGGTCCGCGATGTGCTCCTCCAGGTCCCCGACGCGCTCGCGGATCACGTCGTAGTACGTCGAGGGGGTGTTGAGGAACTCCACGCCGCTGGCGTTCAGTTCGCGCACCGAGCCGATGATGTCCTCGACGAGGAAGGCCAGGTGCTGCACGCCCGCGCCGGAGTGCGCGTTCAGGAACTGGTCGATCTGGCCCGGGTTGCGGGTCGGGTCGGGCTCGATGAGCGTGAAGGTGATGCCGCCGGATTCATTGCGCACCACCTTGGAGTCCATGGCCTGGTCTCCGACGAGGATGTACTCCTCGGAGAAGTAGTGCAGGTTGAACGCCTGGTCGTAGAAGTCGACGGTCTGCTTGAGGGTGTCGACGGGCAGGCAGGCCGCGATGTGGTCGACCCCGCCGAGGACGGTGGCGGCGGCCGGGGCGTCGGCGGCGGGTTCGACGAGGGTCCAGCGGCGGTCGGGGGGCAGCGTCCCCGCGGGCGAGCCGGACGGCTGGACCAGGGTGTGGCGCAGGTCGCCGAAGCCCGAGACGACCGCGAAGCGGTCCTCGCGCGCCGGGTCGACGGCGGCGCTCGGCTCGCGCAGCGCGGTGGCGCCCGCGCCGGTGGCCCGCGCGTAGTCCTCGGCGAGGTCCTCGCAGACGAAGGCGAGGTCGGCGAAGGAGTCGCCGTGCGCGTCGAGATAGCGGGAGACCTCGCCGTCGTCGCCGACCGGGGCGGTGACGACCAGGGTGACCGCGCCGTTGCGCAGCGCCCACGAACGGCGGTCGGGCGTTCCGGTCGCGGGCCCCGCCGTGGCGATGAGACGGAAGCCGAAGCGGTCGGTGAAATAGCTGGTCGCCGCGTCCTCGCGCGCGGTGTACAGCTCCGAGTAGGCAATGGTGGTTGGTGACATACCAGCTCCAAGCGGATGGCTTACCGATGCGAAATTCCTGGCATGGCGGGCGGTCATCGATACGCCTTTTCAAGGATCCCGCTAATGCCCCTGGAAGCTACTTTACGAGCTTGGTTTATACCCTCGTTATTGAAGCCATATTAGGGCCCTGACCTGCGAGGATGACCAGGTCTTGAATAATCTTGACGCTCTCTTCGAGTGGCTGCTACGGTCTCGCTCGAATCCAATCCTTGAGCATCCTGAAGACTGTCGGGGAACTGTATCGACAGGTTCTATCGCGGGATGTATCGGGTTGTCGACACAGGGGGGTCGCCATGCGTCCAATTTCCGCCGAGCATTCTGTTGAATCCATTACGGCCTGGCTGACCGAGAGGTTCGCGGGTTACGCGCGGCGCTCCGTGGACGAGATCGATCCGCAGCGTCCGTTTGCCGACTACGGCCTCGACTCGGTGGGCGCCATGTCGCTCGCCGTCGACATCGAGGACCACTTCGGCGTCGAGATCGACGCCGAGGAGATGTGGAACCACCCCACGCCCGCGGCCCTGGGCGAACTGCTCACCGGCAAGCTCGCCGGCGCCTGAGCGTTCCCGGAGATCCGGCCCGGGCGCGCCCGGGCGCCCCACAGATCCAGCCCCGGCGGCACAGCACAGCTTGAAGAGGATTGCGAGGAGACAGGTGTCCGACGTTGCAGCCATGCGGCACGATTTGTCCGGCGCTCAGCTGGGGGTATGGCTGGCGCAACAGCTGGAGCCCGCCAGCTCCCGCTACAACGTCGGCGTCTGCCTGGAGATCGAAGGACCCGTCGACACGGAGCGCTTCCCGGAGGCGGTGCGCCTGGTGGCCGCCGAGACCGAGTCGCTGCGGGTCCGCTTCGACACCGACGCGAACGGTCCCTTCCAGGTCCTCACCCCGGACTGCGACATCCCCTGCCACGTCCTGGACATGACGGACGAGCAGGACCCGCGGGCCGCCGCCGAGGCATGGATGCGGCACGACCTCACCACCCCGCTCGACCTGCGCCGCGCACCGCTGTTCACACACGCCCTGATCGCCACGGGCCCGGCACGCCACCTCTGCTACATCCGCTACCACCACATCCTGCTCGACGGCTTCGGCCTGATGCTCTACGTGCGCCGCCTCGCCGAGGTGTACTCCGCGCTCGTCGCGGGCGAGGAGTACCCGACGAGCACCTTCGGCGCCCTGGAGCACCTGGTCGGCGAGGACGCCGCCTACCGCGAGTCGGCCGCCTTCGCCGCCGACCGCGCCTTCTGGCTCGAGCAGTTCGCCGAGGTCACCGAACCCGCGACCCTCGCGGGCCGGTCGGCGCCCGCCGCGCCCACCGCACTGCGCGGCAGCGTGCCGCTCTCCGAGGAGCGGGCCGACCTGCTCACCCGCGCCGCCGAGTCCGCGGGCGGGCCCCGCTCGGCGCTGCTGATCGCCGCGATGGCCGCCTATGTGCACCGGATGACCGCCGCCGAGGACGTCGTCCTCGCGCTGCCCGTCAGCGCCCGCGCGGGCCGCACCGCCCTGTCCACGCCCGGCATGCTCGCCAACGAACTGCCGCTGCGGCTGCGCGTGACGCCCGGCACGACCTTCGCCGAGCTCGTCCGGCAGGTCTCGCGCGAGGTCGGCCAGGTGCTCAAGCACCACCGCTACCGCGGCGAGGACCTGCACCGCGAACTGGGCCTGTCCGGCGGCGAGTCGGGCCTGGTGGGCCCGATGGTCGACATCCTCTCCTATGTGCGCGTCCCGTCCTTCGCGGGCAGCGAGGCGACCATCCGCCCGCTCTCCGGCGGCCGCGTGCGCGACCTCATCGTCACCGTCTACGGCGGCCCGCACGGCGGCATGCGCGTCGACTTCGAGGCCAACCCGCGCCTCTACACGCAGCAGGAGACCGACGCCCACCAGGAGCGCTTCCTGCGGCTGCTCGGCGCGCTGGCCGACGACCCGGACCGCCCGGTGTCCGAGCCCGAACTCCTCGCGCCGAGCGAGCGCGAAGCGGTCCTGGCCACCTGGAACGACACCGCCCACGAGGTGTCCGCCGCCACCCTGCCCGAGCTCTTCGAGTGGCAGGCCGCGCGCACCCCGAACAGGCCCGCCCTCACCTTCGAGGACACCACCCTCACATACGCCGAACTCGACGCCCGCGCCACCCGGCTCGCCCGGCACCTGACGCTGCACGGTGCGGGCCCCGAGCGTTTCGTCGCCGTCGCCGTGCCGCGCTCCGTCGACCTCGTCGTCAGCCTGCTCGCCGTCCTCAAGACGGGCGCCGCCTATCTGCCGGTCGACCCCGACTACCCGGCCGACCGCATCGCGTACATGCTCCAGGACGCCTCGCCCGCGCTGCTTCTCACCAGCGCCGACGTCGCGGACCTGCTGCCGCGCACCGAGGGCGTGCCGCACCTCGTGCTCGGCGCCGACACCCCGGGCGACTGCGCCGCGGCCGACGGCGAGAACCCGCACCCGGCCGCCGCCGCCCGCACCTGCCCGCCCGACCTGCGCCACCCCGCGTACGTCATCTACACCTCGGGCTCCACGGGCCGGCCCAAGGGCACCGTCGTCTCGCACGGCGCCATCGTGAACCGCCTGCACTGGATGCAGGACACCTACGATCTCGACGAATCCGACCGGGTCCTGCAGAAGACGCCGTCCGGCTTCGACGTGTCGGTGTGGGAGTTCTTCTGGCCGCTGATCGTCGGCGCCACCCTCGTCGTGGCCCGCCCCGAAGGGCACCGCGACCCGGTCTACCTCGCCGAGCTGATCCGCCGCGAGCGCGTCACCACGCTGCACTTCGTGCCGTCCATGCTGCACGCCTTCCTGCGGGCCAACCCCGAACCCCGACAGGGCGCGCTGCGCCGGGTGTTCTGCAGCGGCGAGGCGCTGCCGCGCGAACTGCTCGCCGAGTTCCAGACCACCTGGAACGTGCCGCTGCACAACCTGTACGGCCCCACCGAGGCCGCCGTCGACGTCACCTACTGGGACGGCTCCACCGAGCCCACGCACGGGCCCGTGCCGATCGGCCGCCCCGTGTGGAACACCCGCTGCTACGTCCTGGACGCCGCCCTGCGCCCGGTGCCGCCGGGCGTCCCCGGCGAGCTCTACCTCGCGGGCGTCCAGCTCGCCCGCGGCTACCTCGGCCGCAGCGCCCTGACCGCAGAGCGGTTCGTCGCCGACCCCTTCTCGACCGGCGGCGAACGCCTCTACCGCACCGGCGACCTGGCCCGCTGGAACACCGACGGCACGCTCGGCTACCTCGGCCGCACCGACCACCAGGTCAAGCTGCGTGGCTTCCGCATCGAACTCGGCGAGATCGAGTCGCGGATCGCCCGCGAGGCGGACGTCGCGCACGCCACCGTCCTGGTCCGCGAGGACCGCCCCGGCGACCAGCGCCTGGTCGCCTACGTCGTCGCGGCGCCCGGCGCGTCCCCCGACGCCGAACGGCTCGCGCTCGCCCTCGCCGACGACCTGCCCGCGCACATGGTGCCGTCCGCGTTCGTCGTCCTGGACCGGCTGCCGCTGACCGCCAACGGCAAGCTGGACCGCACGGCGCTGCCCGCGCCCGAGTACGGCCCGCAGGGCGCGGGACGCGCGCCGCGCACCCCGCGCGAAGAGGTCCTGTGCCAGCTGTTCGCCGACGCGCTCGGCCTCGACAGGGTCGGCATCGACGACAGCTTCTTCGACCTCGGCGGCCACTCGCTGCTCGCCACCCGGCTCAGCAGCCACATCCGTGAGGCCCTCGGCTTCGACGTGCCGATCCGCCAGCTCTTCGACACGCCCACCATCGCCGGGCTCTCCGCCGCCCTGGACCGGGCGGGCACCGCGCGCGCCCGGCTCACGGCGGGGGAGCGGCCCGCGCGGCTCCCGCTGTCGCCCGCCCAGCAGCGCCTGTGGTTCCTGCACCGCCTCGAAGGCCCCTCGGCGACGTACAACATGCCCGCCGTGCTCCGTCTGGACGGCGAACTCGACGCGGCCGCGCTGGAGTCGGCGCTCGGCGACGTCGCCGCCCGGCACGAGACGCTGCGCACGGTCTTCGCCGAGGACGAGTCCGGCGCGCACCAGATCGTGCTCCCCGCGGCCGACGCCCGGCCCGTGCTCGTGACCGAGCGCACCGACGCACACCTCGTCGACGAGCGCGTCGAGCGGGCCGCCCGGCACACCTTCGACCTGACCTCCGACATCCCGCTGCGCGCCTGGCTGTTCGAGACGGCCGACGACCAGCACGTCCTGCTGCTGCTCGTCCACCACATCGCGGGTGACGGCTGGTCGATGGGCCCGCTGGCCCGTGACCTGGCGACGGCGTACACGGCCCGGCTCGCGGGCGGCGCGCCCGAGTGGGACGCGCTCCCGGTGCAGTACGCGGACTACGCGCTGTGGCAGCACGACATGCTCGGCGACGAGAACGACGCGGACAGCCCGATCGCCCGCCAACTCGACTACTGGCGCGCGCACTTGGCCGACCTGCCCGAGCAGCTGCGGCTGCCCACCGACAGGCCGCGCCCCGACTCGCCCACGCAGCGCGCCGGTTCGGTGGCCTTCACCGTCGACCGCGAGCTGCACGGCGCCCTCACCGACCTGGCGCGGGGGACCCACTCCAGCCTCTTCATGGTCACCCAGGCCGCCCTCGCCACCCTCCTGCACCGGCTCGGCGCGGGCGACGACATCCCGATCGGCACGCCGATCGCCGGACGCACCGACAAGGCGCTCGACGACCTCGTCGGGTTCTTCATCAACAGCCTCGTGCTGCGCACCGACACCAGCGGCAACCCGACGTTCCGCGAACTCCTGCACCAGGTGCGCGGCCGCGACCTGGCCGCCTACAGCCACCAGGACCTGCCCTTCGAGCGGCTCGTCGAGGCCCTCAACCCGGCGCGCTCCGCGGGCCACCACCCTCTGTTCCAGACGCTGTTGACCTTCGCGTCCACCCACCACGACGCGGCCGAAGGGCTCGCCGGGCTGCCCGGACTCGACGTCACCGTGGAGCAGGCCGACGCCACCAGCGCCAAGTTCGACCTGTCCTTCTCCTTCGACGAGCGCACCGACGACGAAGGCCGCCCCGACGGGCTCGGCGGACTCCTGGAGTACAGCGCCGACCTGTTCGACCGGCACACCGTGGAGACGCTCGTCGAACGCCTCCTGCGGGTCCTCGCCGCCGTCGCCGGGGACCCCGAACTGCGCATCGGCGCCATCGACATCCTCGACGCCGCCGAGCGCGACCAGGTCCTGCCCCGCCAGGAGGGCCCGGCGCGGCACGCCCGCCCCGGCACGCTCATCGACCTGTTCGAGACGCAGGCGCGCAGCACGCCCACGCGGGCCGCGCTGACCTTCGACGGCAGCTCACTGACGTACGCGGAGATCAACGCCCGCGCCAACCGGCTCGCCCGGCTCCTCGCGGGCCGCGGCATCGGCCCCGGCTCCGTCGTCGCGCTCGCCCTGCCCCGCTCGGCCGACCTCGTCGTGGCGCTGCTCGCCGTCGTCAAGTCCGGCGCGGCCTATCTGCCGCTCGATCCGGACTACCCGGCCGACCGCATCGCGTACATGCTGGCGGACGCCGCGCCTGCCGCCGTCCTCACCGACACCGCGACGGCCGAGACGCTCCCGGTGCGCACCGCCGTGGAGTTCACCGTCGACACCCCGGAGGCCGACGGCCTGCCGGACCACGACCTGGCCCCGCACGAGCGGACCAGGGCCGTGCACCCGCTGGACACGGCGTACATCATCTACACCTCCGGGTCGACGGGCCGGCCCAAGGGCGTCCTGATCCCGCACCAGAACGTGACGCGGCTGTTCTCCGCCACCGACCACTGGTTCGGCTTCGACGAGAGCGACGTGTGGACGCTCTTCCACTCCTACGCCTTCGACTTCTCGGTCTGGGAGCTGTGGGGCGCGCTGCTGCACGGCGGGCGTCTCGTCGTCGTGCCGCACCGCGTCAGCCGCGACCCGGGCGCCTTCCGGACGCTGCTCGCCGACGAGGGCGTCACCGTCCTCAACCAGACGCCGTCCGCCTTCTACCAGCTCGTCGCGGCCGACCGCGTGGACCGCGAGGACCGCTCGGACCGCTCGGGCCGTGAACTCGCCCTGCGTTACGTCGTGTTCGGCGGCGAGGCCCTCGACGTCACCCGACTCCAGGACTGGTACGCGCGGCACGCCGACGACGCGCCCGTCCTGGTGAACATGTACGGCATCACCGAGACGACCGTGCACGTCACCCACCTCGCCCTCGACCGGGCCGCCGTCACGGGCCCCGCGGGGCTCATCGGCACCGGCATCCCCGACCTGCGGGTGTACGTCCTCGACGCCTACCTGCAGCCGCTGCCCGCCGGATCCGTCGGCGAGATGTACGTCGCGGGCGCCGGTGTCGCACGCGGCTACCTGGGGCGCCCAGGACTGAGCGCCGAACGGTTCGTCGCCGACCCGTTCGCCGCCGCCTACGGCGAGCACGGCACCCGCATGTACCGCACCGGTGACCTCGCGCGCCTCGGCGCCGACGGCGTCCTGGAGTACGCGGGCCGCGCCGACCAGCAGGTCAAGCTGCGCGGCTTCCGCATCGAACTCGGCGAGATCGAGGCCGCGTTGGCCGCGCACCCCGACGTCGCCGACGCCGCGGTCCTCGTCCGTGAGGACACCCCCGGCGACCAGCGCCTGGCCGCCTACGCCGTCGTACGCACCGGCACGACCACGCCCGCGGAGCTGCGCGAGCACGCCGCCGCCGCGCTGCCCTCGCACATGGTGCCGTCCGCCGTCGTCCTCCTGGACCGGCTGCCGCTGACCGCCAACGGCAAGCTGGACCGCAAGGCGCTGCCCGCGCCCGAGTACGGCCCGCAGGGCGCCGGACGCGCGCCGCGCACCCCGAACGAGGAAGCCCTGTGCCGTCTGTTCGCCGACGCGCTCGGCGTCGAGCAGGTCGGCATCGACGACAGCTTCTTCGACCTCGGCGGCCACTCGCTGCTCGCCACCCGCCTGGTCGGCCGGGTCCGTTCCGCCCTCGGCGCCGAACTCCCCGTACGCCAGCTCTTCGACACCCCCACCGTGGCGGGCCTCGCCGCCGCCCTGGACGACGCGGGCACGGCGCGGACGGCGCTCACCGCCCGGACCAGGCCCGAGCGGCTTCCGCTCTCCCACGCGCAGCGCCGCCTGTGGTTCCTCAACCGCCTCGAAGGGCCCTCGGCGACGTACAACATCCCGGCGGCGCTCCGGCTCACCGGCGAACTCGACGTGGCCGCGCTGGAGTCGGCGCTCGGCGACGTCGTCGCCCGGCACGAGAGCCTGCGCACCGTCTTCGTCGACGACGCGGAAGGCCCGCACCAGGTGATCCTGGACGCGGCCGCCGAGAACGCGCGCCCCGAACTGACCCTCGTCCGCACCGACGAGGCGGACCTGGCCGGTGAAGTGGCCCGCGCCGCACGCCACATCATCGACCTGACCGCCGACATCCCGCTGCGTACCTGGCTGTTCGAGACGGCTGACGACGAGCATGTGCTGCTGCTCCTGCTGCACCACATCGCGGGTGACGGCTGGTCGATGGGCCCGCTGGCCCGCGACCTGGCGACCGCCTACACCGCGCGGCTCGCCGGTGGTGCGCCCGAGTGGGACGCGCTTCCCGTCCAGTACGCGGACTACGCGCTGTGGCAGCACGACATGCTCGGCGACGAGGACGACGCGGACAGCGCCCTCGCCCGCCAACTGGAGTACTGGCGCGCACACTTGGCCGACCTGCCCGAGCAGCTGCGGCTGCCCACCGACAGGCCGCGCCCCGCCCAGGCCACCCAGGACGGCGACACCCTCACCTTCACCGTCCCCGCGCATCTGCACGCCCGCCTGGACGCGCTCGCCGCGGACACCCGCTCCAGCGTCTTCATGGTCACCCAGGCCGCCCTCGCCGCCGTGTTCTCGCGGCTCGGCGCGGGCGACGACATCCCGATCGGCTCGCCGATCGCCGGACGCACCGACAGCGCACTCGACGACCTCGTCGGGTTCTTCATCAACAGCCTCGTGCTGCGCACCGACACCGGCGGCGACCCGACGTTCCGCGAACTCGTGGACCGCGTCCGCGCGACGGACCTGGCCGCCTACACCCACCAGGACCTGCCCTTCGAACGGCTCGTCGAGGTCCTCAACCCGGTGCGCTCGCTCAACCGGCACCCGCTGTTCCAGGTGTGGCTGACCGTCCACGACACCCAGCGCGACGCGCTGGCCGCGCTCGGCGCGCTGCCCGGCATCACCGTCGCCACCCACCAGGTGGACCAGGGCAGTTCACGCTTCGACCTCGCCTTCGAGCTGAAGCAGCACCGCGCCGACGACGGCACCGCCGCGGGCCTCGAAGGAACCGTCGAGTACAGCACCGACCTGTTCGACGCGGCCACCGTCCGCTCCCTCGTCGACCGCCTCGTACGGTTCATCGACGCCGCCACCGCCGACCCCGACGGGCCCGTCGGCGCCGTCGACCTGCTCGACGGCGACGAGCGCGAGCGGCTGCTCGTCGAGTGGAACCGCACCACGGCGCCGACGGCACAGCCGACCGTCGCCGCGCTGTTCGAGCAGGTCGCGGCCGCGCACGCCGAGCGGCCCGCGATCATCGACGACGCACAGACCCTCACGTACGCCGAACTCGACGCGCGCGCCAACCGCCTCGCCCGGCTGCTCATCGAGCGCGGCGCGGGCTCCGAGCGGTTCGTCGCCGTCGCCATGCCCCGCTCCGCCGACCTCGTCGTCGGCGCGCTCGCCGCGCTCAAGGCGGGCGCCGCCTATCTGCCCGTCGACCCCGACCAGCCCGACGACCGCGTCGCCTACCTGCTCACCGACGCACGCCCCGCCGTCCTGGTCACCACCACCGACACCGCGGCCCGGCTGCCCGACGCGCGCTGCGCGAGCGTCCTGCTCGACGACGCGGCGACGGCCGCCGCGCTCGCCGCGCAGCCCTCGGACGCCATCGGCGACGCCGAGCGGGGCGCACCGGTGCGCCCCGACCACGCCGCGTACATGATCTACACCTCGGGAACCACCGGACGCCCCAAGGGAGTTGTCGTCTCCCACGCGGGCGTGCCCTACCTGACGGCCACCCACGTCGACAGCGTCGGCGTCACCCCGGAGAGCCGCGTCCTGCACAACCTGGCGCCCGCCTTCGACGGCGCGTTCTGGGAGGTGTGCATGGGCCTGCTCACCGGCGCCGCCCTCGTCGTCGCCCCGTCCTCCGTCGCACCGGGCCCCGACCTCGCCGCGTACGCGCGCCGCCACGGGGCCACCCACGCCACGCTGCCGCCCGCCGTCCTCGCCCTCATCCCCGAAGGGGCGCTGCCCGAGCGGATGACGCTCGTCGTGGCCGCCGAGGCGTGCTCGCCGGAACTCGTGGAGCGCTGGTCGGCGGGGCGCGTGATGCTCAACGCGTACGGCCCGACCGAGACCACCGTCTGCGCCACCATCAGCGCCCCGCTCGCGGGCCGCGCCGTGCCGCCGATCGGCCGCCCCATCGCCGCCACCCAGGTGTACGTCCTGGACGAGCGCCTGCAGCCCGTGCCGCCCGGCGTCCCCGGTGAACTGTGCGTCGCGGGCGCGGGCCTGGCCCGCGGCTACTTCGACCGGCCCGCGCTCACCTCGGAACGCTTCGTCGCCAACCCCTTCGGGACGGCGGGCGAGCGCATGTACCGCACCGGCGACCTGGTGCGCTGGCGCGCCGACGGCACGCTCGAATACCTGGGCCGCGCCGACAACCAGGTCAAGATCCACGGCCTGCGCGTCGAGCTCAGCGAGATCGCCACCGTCCTGGAGGGCCACCAGGCCGTGGCCCAGGCCGCCGTCCTGGTCCGCGAGGACCGCCCCGGCGACCGCCGCCTCGTCGGCTACGTCACACCGGGCGCCACCGCCCCCGACGCCGCCGAACTGCGCGCGTACCTGCGCGACGTGCTGCCCGAGTACATGGTCCCCGTCGCGCTCGTCGTCCTCGACGCGCTGCCGCTGACCTCCACCGGCAAGCTCGACAAGAAGGCCCTGCCCGCCCCGGACTTCCAGGCGGACGCGGGCACCGGCGACCGCGGACCGCAGAGCCGCGTCGAGGAGGTGCTCTGCGCGCTCTTCGCCGACATCCTCGGACTCGACAGGATCGGCGTCGACGACGGCTTCTTCGACCTCGGCGGCGACAGCATCCTCTCCATCCAGCTGATCAGCCGGGCCAGGGCCGAGGACATCAGGCTCACCGTGCGCGACGTCTTCGAGCGCCAGACGGTCGCCGCGCTCGCACAGTCCGTCGAGGAGGCGCTCGCGGCCGCCGGCACCCCGGAGCCGACGGGCTCCGCCACGGCCGCCGAGGCCGCCGCCGCACCGGCGGACGGCACGGACACGGCGCGGCCCGCGCAGTGGACGCCGATCATGCGCTGGTTCTCCGGACTCGGCGCGCCCGTCGCCCCGTTCAACCAGTCCGTGGCCGTACAGGTCCCGGCCGGTGCGGAACTCGACGCCGTGACGACCGCCGTCCAGGCCGTCGTCGACCACCACGACACGCTGCGCATGCGCACCGGCACCGTCCCCGGCGACGTGGAGATCCAGCCCGAGGGCACGGTCCGGGCGACCGACCTCGTGCGCCGCTTCGACGCCACCGGTCTCGAAGGCGCCGGACTCGACGAAGCGGTGCGCCGCGAGGCAGGTCAGGAGCGCACGCTCCTCGACCCGGCCGCGGGCCGCATGCTGCGCGCCGTCTGGTTCGACCGCGGCGGACAGGACGGCCTGCTCGCCCTGGTCGCCCACCACTTCGCCGTCGACGGCGTCTCCTGGCGCATCCTGCTCCAGGACCTCGCCGAGGCGTGGGAGGCCGCCGAACACGGCAGCTACACGATCCTGGCGCCCGTCGGCACCCCGTGGACCCAGTGGGCCCGCGCCCAGGCCGACGCGGCCGCCGACGACGCCGCAGAACTCGCCTACTGGCAGGGCGTCGTGGCGGGCGCCGACGACCGCGGAACGCCGCGGCTCGACCCCGCGCGCGACACCCAGGAGAACGCGGGCCGCATCGAGCTCAGCCTGCCCGCCGACCTCACCAGGGACCTGCTGACCTGGGTGCCCGGCGCCCTGCACACGGGCATCTCGGACGTGCTGCTCACCGCCTTCGGCTCGGCGATCGGCGACTGGCGGCGCACGCGCGGACTGCGCGGCGGCCCCGTCCTGGTCGACGTCGAGCAGCACGGACGTGACGAGGCAACCGGCGTGGACCTCACCCGCACCCTCGGCTGGTTCACCGCGCTGTACCCGCTGCGGCTGCCCACCGGCACCACGGACCGCGGCCGCGGCACGCTCGGCGAGCTGGTGCGCGACGTCAAGGAGTGCACCCGCGCGGTGCCGGGACAGGGCGCGGGATACGGCCGACTCCGCTACGCCCAGGGCGCGTTGGCGGCACACACCGCCCCCGAGTTCCTCTTCAACTACCTGGGCCGGGTCACCGGATCCGGCGAGGGCGAGGCGTGGGGCGTCGCCCTGCGCGACGTCGCGGGCACCGACCCGGCGATGCCGCTCGACCACCCCGTGGCGCTGAACGCCGCCACCGAGGACGGCGACGAAGGGCCGCGCCTGCGCGTGGCGTGGACGTACGCCCCCGGCCTGTACACCGAGGACGACGTCAGGAGCCTCGCCGACGGCTGGTTCCGGGCGCTCGGGGACCTCGTCGCGTACGCGGGCCGCCCCGACGCGGGCGCGCTCGTCCCCTCCGACGTCACCCTGCCCGACATCACCCGGGCCGACATCGACCACCTGGAGAAGGCCGCGGCGGCCCCGCTCGCCGACGTGCTCCCGCTCACCCCGCTCCAGGAGGGCTTCGTCTTCCTGAACCTGGCGGACGACACCGCGCTCGACGTGTACGTCGGCCAGATCGTCCTCGACCTCGAAGGCGACGTCGACGCGGAGGGCCTGCGCACGGCCGCACAGCAGCTCCTCGACCGGCACCCCAACCTCCGCGCGGGCTTCCACCAGCGCGGCGACGGGGCCTGGGTCCAGGTCGTCCCGCGCACCACCGAAGTCCCGTGGCGCCACGTCGACTTGACGGCCGAAGCCGCGCCCGAGGCGGACGGGGCCGCGGGACGGATCGCGGACGAGGCCGGGGGACGGATCGCGGAGGGCGCCGCCGGGCGGATCGCGCAGGAGGACCGCTGGGCCGAGTTCGACCTGGCCCGCCCGCCGCTGCTCCGCTTCACCCTGATCAAGCTGGGCGACACGCACCACCGCCTGGTCATGACGAACCATCACATCCTGTTCGACGGCTGGTCCCTGCCCGTCGTCTTCCGCGACCTGCTCACCCTGTACGCGCGCCGCGACGGCTCCGGCCGGAGCCGCGCCCTGCCCAAGGCGCGGGACTTCCGGGACCACTTGGCCTGGCTCGGCCGTCAGGACAAGGACGCGGCCCGCGACGCCTGGACCCGGTCCCTCGCCGACCTCGCGGCGGGCTCGCTCCTCGCGCCGGACGCCGGTCCGGTCGTCACGGCCCCCGGCCAGGTCCCCTTCCAGGCGGGCCGCGCGCTCAGCGAGGACCTCACCCGGTTCGCCCGCGCCCACGGCCTCACCGTCAACACGGTGGTGCAGGGCGCCTGGGCCCTCGTCCTCGCCCAGCTGACCGGCGCCCCGGACGCCGTCTTCGGCGTCACGGTCTCCGGCCGCCCCGCCGAACTCCCCGGCGTGGAGAGCATGGTCGGCCTGTTCATCAACACCGTGCCGCGGCGGGCGCACATCGACCCCGCCGAGCCCGTCGGTCAGTACCTGCGCCGACTCCAGGAGGAGCAGACCCAGCTCCTCGACCACCAGTGGGTGGGCCTGGCCGAGGTCCAGAACTGGGCGGGTTCCACCGGCCTGTTCGACACCGCCATGGTCTTCGAGAACTACCCGCTCGACGGCAACGCCCTCGACGAGACCCTGAACGCCGCGGGCCTCGCCGTCGCCGGCATCCAGACCGCCGACAGCACCCACTTCGCCCTCAACCTCGTCGCCGACCTGCGCGACTCCGAACTCAACGTCCGCTTCGACCACCGCTCCGACGTCCTGACCGAGGAGCAGGTCCGCGAGATCGCCGACCGCTTCGGCCGGGTCCTCGCGGCGTTCGTCGCGGACGCGGACGTGCCGGTGGGGCGGATCGGGCTGCTGGGCGCGGCCGAGCGTGAGCGGGTCCTTGGGGAGTGGAACGGTGTCACGGGCGGCGAGGTCGCGTCCGTGTCGCTGCCGGAGCTGGTCTCCGCGCGGGCGCGGGTCGCGCCGGACGCGGTGGCCGTGAGCGACGACAACTCGACGCTGACGTATGGCGAGTTGGTCGCGCGTGCGGACCGGCTCGCCCGGTACCTGGCCACCCGGGGCGTGGGCGCCGAGCGGTTCGTCGCGGTCGCGATGCCTCGTGGGGTGGAGGCCGTGGTGGCCCTGCTCGCGGTGGTGAAGTCCGGTGCGGCGTACGTGCCGGTGGACCCGGACTATCCGGCGGAGCGGATCGCGTACATGGTGGAGGATGCGGCGCCGGTGCTGGTGCTGGCCTCTGCGGAGGTGGCGGGGAGGCTGCCGGAGTCGCGGGTGCCGATCGTCGTACTTGATGGTCTTGAACTGCCGGACGCTGGCGCCGAGTTGGCGTCTCCCGCGCCGGGTGATCCCGCGTATGTGATCTATACGTCGGGTTCGACCGGTCGGCCGAAGGGTGTGGTGGTCGAACACCGCGCGGTGGCGGCCTACTTGGCGCATGCCGGTGCCGCCTATCCGGACGCCGCGGGCGGGACGGTGCTGCATTCGCCGCTGTCCTTCGACCTGACGGTGACCGCTTTGTGGACGCCGCTGACGGTGGGCGGTCACGTGCACCTGACCGCGCTCGACGAGGGTGACGTGGCGGCCCGTCCGCAGCCCTCCCTGATGAAGGTGACGCCGAGCCACCTGCCGATGTTGCAGGAGTTGCCGGAGTCGGTGAGCCCGAGTGGGACGCTGATCATCGGTGGTGAGCAGCTGACCGGTGAGGCGCTTGTCGCGTGGCGTGAGCGTCATCCGTCCGTGCGCGTGATCAATGCGTATGGTCCGACTGAATCGACCGTGAACTGCGCCCAGTTCGAGATTGCGCCGGGTCAGGAGGTCGCCTCGGGTCCGGTGCCGATCGGGCGTCCCTTCGGGCACCTGCGGATGTACGTCCTGGATGGTGCGCTGCGGCCCGCTCCGGTGGGTGTCGCGGGAGAGCTCTATCTGGCGGGTCCGCAGTTGGCGCGCGGTTACTGGGGTCGTCCCGGTCTGACGGCCGAGCGGTTCACCGCCGACCCGTACGGTGGTCCCGGCGCCCGGATGTATCGCTCGGGTGACCTCGCGCGTTGGAACCAGGACGGTCAGCTGGAGTACGTCGGCCGCACCGATCACCAGGTCAAGCTGCGCGGTCACCGCATCGAGCTGGGCGAGATCGAGTCCGCCGTCCTCGCACAGCCCGCCGTCGCCCAGGCGGCCCTCGTCCTGCGTGAGGACGAGCCCGGTGACCAGCGGCTCGTCGCGTACGTCGTGCCGGTCGAAGGGGCCGACCTCGCGACCGTCGACGTACAGGCGCGGCTGCGGGGTGAACTCCCGGACTACATGGTGCCGTCGGCGGTCGTCGTGCTCGACGCGTTGCCGCTGACGGTGAACGGCAAGCTGGACCGGGCCGCGCTGCCCGCGCCCGCCTACGCCGACCGTCCCGCGGGCCGTGGTCCGCGGACGCCGCAGGAAGAGATCCTCTGCTCGCTCTTCGCGGAGGTGCTCGGTCTCGACCGGGTCGGCATCGACGACGACTTCTTCGCGCTCGGCGGGCACTCACTGCTCGCCACGCGTCTGGTCGGCCGGATCCGGCAGGGCCTCGACGCGGAGGTGTCGATCCGGCAGGTCTTCGACCGGCCGACGGTGGCCGGGCTCGCCGAGGCGCTGACGGCGTCGGGCCGGGCGCGGGCGCCGCTCGCGCCGCGGCCGCGTCCCGGGCGGCTCCCGCTGTCGTACAGCCAGCGCAGCATGTGGCTCCTGCACAAGCTGGAGCCGGAGTCGACGGCGTACAACATCCCCACCACCCTGCGGATGGCGGGCGACCTCGACACCGGGGCGCTGCGCGCCGCGCTCGCGGACGTCGTGGCCCGGCACGAGAGCCTGCGCACCGTCTACACGGAGGACAAGGAGGGCGACTACCAGCTCGTCCTGGCCGCCGACGAGGCGCGGCCCGCGCTGCCGGTCGTGGAGTGCGCCAGGGAGCAGGTGGCCGACCGCCTCGCGGACGCGATGCGGCACGTCTTCGACCTGTCCGCCGAACTCCCGTTGCGTGCCACGCTGTTCAAGGTCGCTCCCGACGAGCACGTGCTGCTTCTGCTCGTGCACCACATCGCGAGCGACGCCTGGTCGCGTGTCCCGCTGGCCCGTGACCTGACCGCCGCCTACACGGCGCGCGCGGCCGGCTCGGCCCCCGAGTTCGCCCCGCTGCCCGTGAGTTACGTGGACTACGCGCTGTGGCAGCGTGACGCGCTCGGCAGTGTGGACGACGCGGACAGCGTGCTCGCCCGGCAGCAGGACTACTGGGCCACCCAACTTGCGGGCCTGCCCGACGAGTTGCGGCTGCCCGCCGACCGGCCGCGGCCCGCCGTCGGCGGCCAGCGGGGCGACCGGACCGTCTTCACCGTGCCCGGCGACGTGCACCAGCGGCTGGGCGCGCTCGCGCGGGAGTCCGGCAGCAGTGTCTTCATGGTCGTCCAGGCCGCGCTCGCCGCGCTCCTGAACCGGATCGGCGCGGGCGACGACATCCCGATCGGCACCCCGGTCGCGGGCCGCACCGACAGCGCGCTCGACGACCTCGTCGGCTACTTCATCAACACCCTCGTCCTGCGCACCGACACGAGCGGCGACCCGACCTTCCGGGAACTCCTGGACCGGGTGCGGCGCACCGACCTGGAGGCGTACGCCCACCAGGACCTGCCCTTCGAGCAGTTGGCGGAGATCGTCAACCCCGTGCGTACGCCGGGCCGTCACCCGCTCGTCCAGGTGACGCTCAACGTCACCCACGTCGACGCGGGCTCCGTCGCCCGGCTGCCCGGGCTCGACGTGACCTTCGAGCACGCCGAGGTGACGGGGGCCAAGTTCGACCTCGCCTTCAGCCTCGCCGAGGAGCGCACGGAGGAGGGCGAGCCCGTCGGCATGATGGGCGCGCTCGACTACCGCACGGACCTCTTCGACGCCGCGACGGCCGAGGAACTCGCCCAGCGTCTCCTGCGCGTCCTCACCGACGCCGTCACCCACCCGGACCGGCCGCTGAGCCGCGTCGATCTGCTGGGTGTGGAGGACCGCGAGCGGGTGCTCGTGGAGTGGAACGGTGTCACCGGTGGCGAGGTGTCGGCGTCGTCCCTGCCGGAGCTGGTCTCCGCGCGGGCGCGGATCGCGCCGGACGCGGTGGCCGTGAGCGACGACAACTCGACGCTCACGTATGGCCAGTTGGTCTCGCGTGCGGACCGGCTCGCCCAGCACCTGATCACGCTGGGCGCGGGCGCCGAGCGGTTCGTCGCCGTGGCGATGCCTCGTGGGGTGGAGGCCGTGGTGGCCCTGCTCGCGGTGGCCAAGTCCGGTGCCGCGTACGTGCCGGTGGATCCGGACTATCCGGTGGAGCGGGTCGCGTACATGGTGGAGGATGCGGCGCCGGTGCTGGTGCTGGCCTCTGCGGAGGTGGCGGGGAGGCTGCCCGAGTCGCAGGTTCCCGTCGTCGTACTCGACGGTCTTGAACTGCCGGACGGTGGCGCCGAGTTGGCGTCTCCTGCGCCGGGTGATCCCGCGTATGTGATCTATACGTCGGGTTCGACCGGTCGCCCCAAGGGTGTGGTGGTCGAACACCGCGCCGTGGCCGGGTACTTGGCGCACGCCGGTGCGGCCTACCCGGACGCCGCGGGCACGACGGTGCTGCATTCGCCGCTGTCCTTCGACCTGACGGTGACCGCGCTCTGGACGCCGCTGACGGTGGGTGGACACGTCCACCTGACCGCCCTCGACGAGGGTGACGTGGCGGCCCGAACGCAGCCCTCCCTGATGAAGGTGACGCCGAGCCACCTGCCGCTGCTCCAGGAGCTGCCCGACTCCGCGAGCCCGAGCGGCACGCTGATCATCGGTGGCGAGCAGCTGACCGGTGAGGCGCTTGCCGCGTGGCGGGAGCGGCACCCCTCCGTGCGGGTCATCAACGCGTACGGACCGACCGAATCGACGGTCAACTGCGCCCAGTTCGAGATCGAGCCGGGCCAGGAGATCGGCTCCGGTCCCGTGCCGATCGGGCGTCCCTTCGGGCATCTGCGGATGTACGTCCTGGACGCCGCCCTGCAGCCCGTGCCGCCCTCCGTGGCCGGTGAGCTGTACCTCGCGGGTCCGCAGTTGGCGCGGGGCTACTGGGGCCGGGCCGGTCTGACGGCCGAGCGGTTCACCGCCGACCCGTACGGCGAGCCCGGTGCGCGCATGTACCGCACGGGTGACCTCGCCCGCTGGAACCGCGACGGTCAGCTCCAGTACCTCGGCCGCACCGACCACCAGGTCAAGCTGCGCGGTCACCGCATCGAACTCGGCGAGATCGAGTCGGCCGTCCTCGCACAGCCGGGGATCTCCGCGGCCACCGTCGTCGTGCGCGAGGACGAGCCGGGCGACCAGCTGCTCGTCGCGTACGTCGTGCCGGTCGACGGGGCCGACCTCGCGATCGCCGACGTACAGGCGCGGCTGCGGGGTGAACTGCCGGACTACATGGTGCCGTCGGCGGTCGTCCTGCTCGACGCGCTGCCGCTCACCGTGAACGGCAAGCTGGACCGGGCCGCGCTGCCCGCGCCGGAGTTCGGCGGCGGCGCGCAGGCGCGCAGGCTGCCGCGGACGCCGCAGGAGGAGATCCTCTGCTCGCTCTTCGCCGAGGTGCTCGGCGTCGAGGCGGTGGGCATCGACGAGGACTTCTTCGCGATCGGCGGGCACTCGCTGCGGGCCACCCGGCTCGTCAGCCGGATCCGGCAGGCGCTCGACGTGGAGGTCTCCATCCGGCAGGTCTTCGACCTGCCGACCGTGGCGGGCCTCGCCGAGGCGCTGACGGGCGCCGCCGCGGCCCGTACCCCGCTGGCCCCGCGGCCGCGTCCCGAGCGCGTCCCGCTGTCGTACGCCCAGCGCAGGCTGTGGTTCCTGCACCAGCTGGAGGGCCCGTCGGCGACGTACAACATCCCGACCGCCCTGCGGATGTCCGGGACGCTCGACGTCGAGGCGCTGCGTTCGGCGGTCGCCGACGTCGTCGTGCGGCACGAGACCCTGCGGACCGTCTTCGCCGAGTACGAGGACGGGCCCCGGCAGATCGTCCTGGCGCCCGATGCCGCCGTGCCCGGCCTCACCGTCGTGGACGTGGCGGCGGACGAACTCGACGACGCCGTCGTGCGCGCCGCCGGGCACGCCTTCGACCTGCGCTGCGACCTGCCGCTGCGGGCCACGCTGTTCAGGACGGCGCCCGACGAGCACGTGCTGCTCCTGCTCGTCCACCACATCGCCACCGACGGCTGGTCCACCGGGCCGCTCGCCCGCGACCTGGGCACCGCCTACCGGGCGAGGACCCGAGGGGCCGAGCCCGACTGGGCGCCGCTCGCGGTGAGTTACGCCGACTACGCGCTGTGGCAGCGGGACACGCTCGGCGGCGTCGACGACGCGGACAGCGTGCTCGCCCGCCAGCAGGCGTACTGGACGGAGCAACTGGCCGATCTGCCCGATGAGTTGCAGCTGCCCGCCGACCGGCCGCGGCCGACGGTGAGCGGACACCAGGGCGACCGGGTCACCTTCACCGTGCCCGCCGACCTGCACGGGCGGCTCGCCGGGCTCGCCCGGGAGACGCACACCAGCGTCTTCATGGTCGTCCAGGCCGCGCTCGCCTCGCTGCTCGACCGGCTCGGCGCGGGCACCGACATCCCGATCGGCACGCCGATCGCCGGACGCACCGACAGCGCACTCGACGACCTCGTCGGGTTCTTCATCAACAACCTGGTCCTGCGCACCGACACGGCGGGCGACCCGACGTTCCGCGAACTGCTCGACCGGGTGCGGCGCACCGACCTGGAGGCCTACGCCCACCAGGACCTGCCCTTCGAGCAGCTGGTGGAGGCGGTCAACCCGGTCAGGTCCCTCGGCAGGCACCCGCTCTTCCAGGTCCTCCTGAGCGTCAGCACCGTCGACGACGACCCGGTCGAACAGGCCGGTCTCACGGGCCTCGACGTCGCCCCGTACCGGCTCGGCACCGCGGCGGCCAAGGTGGACCTCGCCCTGGCGCTCGCCACCGCGCGGTCCTCCGACGGCACGCCCGCCGGGCTCTCGGGCATCCTCGACTTCGCCACCGCACTGTTCGACCGCTCCACCGCGGTGTCCGTCGTCGACCGGTTCCTGCGACTGCTCGAAGCCGTCGCCGCCGACCCCGACCTGCGGATCGGCGCCGTCGACGTCCTCGACGCCGCCGAGCGCCACGACATCCTCGTACGCCGCAACGACACCGGACGGCCGACCGGGCCCGCCACGCTGCCCGAGCTGTTCCTGCGGCAGGCCGTGCTGACCCCGGACGCACCGGCCGTCGTCTACGGCGACCGGACCCTGTCGTACGCCGACCTCGACGCGCGCGCCGACCGGCTCGCGCACCGGCTGCGCGCGCACGGCGTGCGGCGCGGCACCCCCGTGGTGCTCCTCATGCGCCGCTCGGTGGAGCTGATCGTGGCGACGCTCGCCGTCGCCAAGGCGGGCGGCGCCTACGTCCCGCTGCACGAGTCGTACCCGGTGGAGCGCATGCGCTTCGTCGTCGAGGACTCCGCGGCGCGCCTGGTGCTCACCGACGCCGAAGAGGCGCACCGCGCGGCCGAGTTGGGTGAAGGCCTCACCGTCGTCAGGGCCGACGAGGACACCGAGGGGCACTCCGGCCCGCACGAGGCGCTGGAGGTGGCGCTCGCGCCCACCGACCTCGCGTACGTGATGTACACCTCGGGCTCGACCGGTGTGCCCAAGGGCGTCGCCGCCACCCACGGCGGCGTCGCCGACCTGGCCCTCGACGGCTGCTGGTCGCCGGCCGCGCGCGCACGCGTGCTGCTGCACGCGCCGCACGCCTTCGACGTGTCGAACTACGAGATGTGGGTCCCGCTGCTCTCCGGCGGCACCGTCGTCGTGGCCCCGCCCGGCACCCTCGACGCCGCCGCGCTCGGCGAGCTGCTCGACCGGCACCGCATCACAGGGGTGCACCTGACGGCCGGGTTCTTCCGGGTCGTCGCCGAGGAGGCACCCGGCTGCTTCGCCGGTGTCCAGGAGGTGCTGACCGGCGGCGACGTCGTCGCGCCGAACGCCGTGGCCCGCGTCATCGAGCACGCGCCGCACCTCACGGTGCGCCAGCTGTACGGGCCGACGGAGACCACGCTGTGCGTCGCGCACCACGGGGTCACCGCGCCGTACGAGCCCGGTGCCCGGCTGCCGCTCGGCAGGCCGCTCGACCACACCCGCCTGTACGTGCTCGACGCCGCGCTGCAGCCGGTGCCCGACGGCGTCGTCGGCGAGCTGTACGTCGCGGGCGCCCAGGTCACCCGCGGCTACCTCGGCCGTGCCGCGCTCACCGCCGAGCGCTTCACCGCCGCCCCGCACGGCGCGCCGGGGGAGCGGATGTACCGCACCGGCGACCTGGCCAGGTTCAACCGTGCCGGGCAGCTCGAATACCTCGGCCGCGGCGACGACCAGGTCAAGCTGCGCGGCTACCGCATCGAACTCGGCGAGATCGAGGCCGTGCTCGCGCGGATCCCCGGCGTGGCGCAGGCCGCGGCCCTGGTCCGCGAGGACCGCCCCGGCGACCGCCGCCTCGTCGCCTACGCGGTGCCGTCCGACCAGAGCGACGGCGACCTCGACCCCGGCGAACTGACCGCCCTGCTGCGCGAGCGGCTGCCCGACTACATGGTCCCCGCGGCCGTGCTGACGCTGCCCGCGCTGCCGCTGACCACCAACGGCAAGCTGGACCGCAAGGCGCTGCCCGCGCCCGACTTCCAGGCCCTCGCCACCGGGCGCGACGCGGGCACCGTGCTTGAGAAGAGCCTCGCCGCGCTCTTCGCCGACGTGCTCGGCCTGGAGCGGGTCGGCGTCGACGACGGGTTCTTCGACCTCGGCGGCGACAGCATCCTCTCCATCCAGCTCGTCAGCCGCGCCCGCGCGGCGGGCCTCGCGCTCACCGTGCGCGACGTCTTCGAGCACCAGACCATCGCAGGGCTGGCGAGGCTCGCCGGACTCGACCTGACGGCCGACACCGGAGCGGCCGCGGCGGACGTCGCCCCCACGGGCCCGCTGCCCGCGACCCCCGTCATCAGCGCGTACGGCGAATCCGGCGGCCCCGTCGCCGAGTTCAACCAGTCCGCGGTGGTCCAGGTGCCCGTGGAGGCCAGGCTCGACACGCTCGGCGCGGCCCTGCAGGCGGTGCTCGACCACCACGACGCGCTGCGCCTGCGGGTCGGCGGGCTCACCCCCGACACCGACCTCGACGTCCTGCCGCCCGGCACCGTCGACGCCGCCGCCTGCCTGGTCCGCGTGGATGTGGCGGACCTGGCGCAGGACGCCCTGCACGACGCGGTACGGCGCGAGGCCGAGAGCGCCCGCACCCGGCTCGCCCCGGCCCGCGGCGTCATGCTGCAGGCCGTCTGGCTGGACCGCGGCGCACGCTCCGGCCTGCTCGTCCTGGTCGCCAACCACCTCGCCGTCGACGCGGTCTCCTGGCGCACCCTGCTGCCGGACCTCGCCGACGCCTGGCGGGCCGCCCACGACGGGACCGCCGCACGGCTCGCGCCGGTCGGCACGTCCTGGCGGCAGTGGGCGCACACCCTGCGGGACATGGCCACCACGCCGGAACGCGAGAGCGAACTGGACATCTGGCGCGCCATCCTCGACAGGACCGCGCCCGACCGGGCGTACGGCAGCCACGACGACGCGGGCACGCTCTCCCTGACGCTGCCCGCCGACGTCACCGAGCCGCTCCTGAGCCGGGTGCCCGGCGTCTTCACCGGCGGCGTCAACGACGTGCTGCTCACCGGGTTCGCCGTCGCCGTCGCCGAGTGGCGGCGCGAACGCGGCGAGCAGGAAGGCCCCGTCGTCGTCGACCTGGAGAGCCACGGACGGCACGAGGACGCGGTGCGCGGCGCCGAACTCTCCCGCACCGTCGGCTGGTTCACCAGCGTCCACCCCGTCCGGCTCGCCCCGCGCAACGACGGCGACCTGTGGGAGGGCGGGCCCGCCATGGGCCGCGCGATCCGGCACGTCAAGGAGCAGCTGCGCGCGTTCCCCGACAGCGGCATGGGCTACGGCCTCCTCCGCCACCTCAACCCGCGCACGGCGACCGCGCTCGCCGCGTTCCCCGCACCCGAGTACGGCTTCAACTACCTGGGCCGCGGAGCCGTCGCCGGGGACCCCGGCGACTGGGACCGCGTCGCGGGCGGCGTCGCGGGCCGCCCCGAGGGGACACCGCTCACCCACGCCGTCGAGATCAACTGCGCCGCGCAGGACGGCCCCGACGGGCCGCTCCTGACCGCCCACTGGACGTACGCGGGCGGCCTGTACGACGCCGACGGCATCCGACGCCTCGCCGAACTGTGGTTCACGGCCCTGGAGGCCCTGGTGGAGCACGCGCGCAGGCCCGACGCGTCGGGCCTCACACCGTCCGACATCACGCACGCGTCGCTGAGCCAGGCAGAGATCGACGAGTTCGAGGAAGACCTCATGTCCGATTGGGAGAACCAGTAGTGAGCAAGCAGACCCCACAGATCGAGGACATCCAGCCGCTGTCCTCGCTGCAAGAGGGCTTTCTCTTCCTCAGCCTCTTCGACAAGGCCGGACTCGACGTCTACATCCGCCAGTTCGTCCTCGACCTGGACGGCGAGCTCGACGCGGGGGCCATGCACGCCGCCGCACAGCAGCTCATCGACCGGCACGCCACGCTGCGGGCCGCGTTCCGCCAGCGCAAGAACGGCGACTGGGTGCAGATCGTCATGCGCGGCGTCCGGGTGCCCTGGACGGTCGTCGACCTCACCGCGCTCGACGCGGACAAGCGCGACGAGGAGGCACGGCGCACCGTCGAGGAGGACCGGCTGCGCCGCTTCGACCCCGCGCGCCCGCCGCTGATCCGCTTCACGCTCATCCAGCTGGCGAAGAACCGCCACCGCCTGGTCATGACCAACCACCACATGCTGTTCGACGGCTGGTCCCTGCCCATCCTGCTGCGCGAACTGACCGCCCTCTACACGGGTACGGCCGGTGCGGCCCTGCCCCGACCGCGGCCCTTCCGCGAGTACCTGGCCTGGCTCGGCGAACGCGACAAGGACGCGGCACGCGCCGCGTGGACCGAGGCCCTCGCCGGCATCGAGTCGCCGACCGTCGTGGCACCCGACGCGGGCCCCATCAGCGAACTGCCGCGCCAGATGCCCGTGCCGCTCGACCCGGAGGTCAGCACCGCGCTCGTCGACCGGGCCCGCGCCCAGGGACTCACCGTCAACACGATGGTCCAGGGCGCCTGGGCCCTGGTCCTCGCCCAGCTGACCGGCGCGTCGGAGGCCGTCTTCGGCGTCACGGTCTCCGGCCGTCCCGCCGAACTCCCCGGCGTGGAGAGCATGGTCGGCCTCTTCATGAACACCGTGCCGCTGCGCGCCCGCATCGACCCCGCCGAGTCGGCCGGCCAGTACCTGCGCCGCCTCCAGGCGGAGCAGACCAAGCTCCTCGACCACCAGTGGGTGAGCCTCGCCGAGGCGCAGAGCTGGGCGGGTTCCACCGGCCTGTTCGACACCGGCATGGTCTTCGAGAACTACCCCGTCAACGCCGCCAAGCTGGACGCCGGACTCGGCTCCGCAGGACTCACCGTCGACAGCGCCGCGATCCGCGGCGGCGGCCACTTCACCCTGCAGCTCATCGCCGACCTGCGCGGCACCGCCCTCAACGTCCGCGTGGACTACCGCCCCGACCTCCTCTCCGACGAACAGGTCCGCGAGGTCGCGGAACGGGTCGCCCGGGTCCTCGCGGCGTTCGTCGCGGACGCGGACGTGCCGGTGGGGCGGATCGGGCTGCTGGGTGCGGCCGAGCGTGAGCGGGTCCTTGGGGAGTGGAACGGGGTCACGGGCGGCGAGGTCGCTTCGGTGTCGCTGCCGGAGCTGGTCTCCGCGCGGGCGCGGATCGCGCCGGACGCACCGGCTGTGAGTGACGAGAACTCCGCTGTGTCGTACGCGGAGTTGGACGCGCGTGCGGACCGGCTTGCGCGGTATCTCGTGGCACAGGGCGCGGGCGCCGAGCGGTTCGTCGCCGTGGCGATGCCTCGTGGGGTGGAGGCCGTGGTGGCCCTGCTCGCGGTGGTGAAGTCCGGTGCGGCGTATGTTCCGGTGGATCCGGACTATCCGGTGGAGCGGATCGCGTACATGGTGGAGGATGCGGCGCCGGTGCTGGTGCTCGCGTCCCGCGATGTGGCGGGCAAGCTGCCGGAGACGCAGGCCCCGGTTGTCGTACTCGATGGTCTTGAACTGCCCGATGGTGGCGCCGAGTTGGCGTCTCCCGCGCCGGGTGATCCCGCGTATGTGATCTATACGTCGGGTTCGACCGGTCGCCCCAAGGGTGTGGTGGTCGAACACCGCGCGGTGGCCGCGTACTTGGCGCACGCGGGTGCGGCCTACCCGGACGCCGGGGGCGCGACGGTGCTGCATTCGCCGCTGTCCTTCGACCTGACGGTCACCGCTTTGTGGACGCCGCTGACCCTCGGCGGGCACGTGCACCTCGCCGCGCTGGACGGCGACGATCATGTGACGCGTGCGCAGCCGTCGTTGATGAAGGTGACCCCGAGCCACCTGCCCCTGCTCCAGGAGCTGCCGGAGTCGGTGAGCCCGAGTGGGACGCTGATCATCGGTGGTGAGCAGCTGACCGGTGAGGCGCTTGTCGCGTGGCGTGAGCGTCATCCGTCCGTGCGCGTGATCAATGCGTATGGTCCGACTGAATCGACCGTGAACTGCGCCCAGTTCGTGATCGAGCCGGGTCAGGAGGTCGGTTCCGGTCCGGTGCCGATCGGGCGTCCCTTCGGGCACTTGCGGATGTATGTCTTGGATGGTGCGCTGCGGCCCGCTCCGGTGGGTGTCGCGGGAGAGCTCTATCTGGCGGGTCCGCAGTTGGCGCGCGGGTACTGGGGCCGTCCCGGTCTGACGGCCGAGCGGTTCACCGCCGACCCGTACGGCGAGCCCGGCGCCCGGATGTATCGCTCGGGTGACCTCGCGCGCTGGAACCAGGACGGTCAGCTGGAGTACGTCGGCCGCACCGACCACCAGGTCAAGCTGCGCGGTCACCGCATCGAGCTGGGCGAGATCGAGTCCGCCGTCCTCGCACACCCCGCCGTCGCCCAGGCGGCCCTCGTCCTGCGTGAGGACGAGCCCGGCGACCACCAGTTGGTGGCCTACGTCGTGGCCGCCGAAGGCCGTGCGGCACAACAGGCCGACATCCTCGCCGAGTTGGGCGGGCGGCTGCCGGACTACATGGTGCCGTCGGCGGTCGTCGTCCTGGACGCGCTGCCGTTGACGGTGAACGGCAAGCTGGACCGGGCCGCGCTGCCCGCGCCCGCCCATGCCGACCGGCCGGTGGGCGGTCGTGGTCCGCGGACGCCGCAGGAGGAGATCCTCTGCTCGCTCTTCGCCGAGGTGCTCGGCCTGGAGAGGGTCGGCATCGACGACGACTTCTTCACGCTCGGCGGGCACTCGCTGCGGGCCACCCGGCTCGTCAGCCGGATCCGCAGGACGCTCGACGTGGAGCTGCCCATCCGGCAGCTGTTCGAGACGCCGACGGTGGCGGGTGTCGCGGCGGCCGTGGCCACGGCGGGGCGCGGGCGTGCGGCGCTGGTCGCGCGGCCCCGTCCGGAGCGCGTCCCGCTGTCGTACGCCCAGCGCAGGCTGTGGTTCCTGCACCAGTTGGAGGGTCCGTCGGCGACGTACAACATGCCGACCGCGCTGCGCCTGACGGGTGCGCTCGACGAGGCCGCGCTGCGTGCCGCGCTCACGGACGTGGTGGCCCGGCACGAGAGCCTGCGGACCGTCTTCGCCGAGGACGACGAGGGGCCCCGCCAGATCGTCCTCGCGGCCGAGGAGGCGCGGCCCGTGGTCGAGCTCGTGCCCAGCGACCGGGAGAACGTGGCCCGTGCGCTCGGCGATGCGGCCCGGCACTGCTTCGACCTGGCCGCCGAACTCCCGCTGCGGGCCACGCTGTTCAAGGTCGCGCCCGACGAGCACGTGCTGCTTCTGCTGCTGCATCACATCGCCGGTGACGCCTGGTCGATGACGCCGCTCGCCCGTGACCTGAGCGCCGCCTACGCCGCGCGCACCGGGGGGCTCGCGCCGGACTGGGCGCTGCCCGACGTGGCGTACGCGGACTACACGCTGTGGCAGTACGAGACGCTCGGCAGCGCGGACGACGCCGACAGCGCGCTCGCCACGCAACTCACCTACTGGAAGCAGCAGTTGGCCGATCTGCCGGAGGAGCTTGCGCTGCCCGCCGACCGGCCGCGGCCCGCCGTGGCGTCGCACCGGGGCGAGCGGGTGGCCTTCACGCTGCCCGCCGAACTGCACCAGGGGCTCGCCGAGCTGGCCAGGTCCACGCACACCAGCGTGTTCATGGTCGCGCAGACCGCCGTCGCGGCGCTCCTGAACCGGCTCGGCGCGGGCACCGACATCCCGATCGGCACGCCGATCGCGGGCCGCACCGACGCCGCGCTCGACGATCTCGTCGGCTTCTTCATGAACACGCTGGTCCTGCGCACCGACACGGCGGGCGACCCGACGTTCCGCGACCTGCTCGCCGGGGTGCGCGCCACCGACCTGGCCGCCTACGCCCACCAGGACCTGCCCTTCGAGCAGCTCGTGGAGGTCCTCAACCCGGCCCGTTCGCTGGGCCGTCACCCGCTCTTCCAGATCCTGCTCACCGTGCACAACGCCGACGAGGGCGCGGCCGCCGACGCGATCGGCGGGCTGCCCGGCCTGGACGTCACGGTGGTGGGCGGCGGGGACGGCGCGGCGCGCTTCGACCTGTCGTTCGCGTTCACGGAGCAGTTCACCGAGGGCCGGGTGCCCGCGGGCCTGCACGGCTCGGTGACCTACAGCACGGACCTCTTCGACCGGGGCACGGCCGAGGCGCTCGTCGCCCGTCTTGAGCGGGTGTTCGGCGCCGCGGTGGCGGACCCGGACGGGCGCATCGGCGCCGTCGACCTGCTCGCGCCCGCCGAGCGCGACCGGCTGCTCGGCAGGGACGGCGCCACCGTGCGCGCCTTCCCCGACGAGTCGGTCGCCGACGCGTTCCGCGCGCAGGCCGCCCGCACCCCGGAACACCCCGCGCTGATCGCGGGCGACACCACCCTCACGTACGCCGAACTGGACGCGCGCGCCGAGCAGTTGGCGGCCCTGCTGCGGTCCAAGGGGGCCGGGCCCGAGCGGTTCGTCGCGCTGGTCCTGCCGCGCGGCGCCGACCTGATCGTGAGCCTGCTCGCCGTCCTCAAGAGCGGTGCCGCGTATCTGCCGATCGACCCCGGGCACCCCGGCGAGCGCATCGCGTACATGCTGGCGGACAGCCGGCCGATGCTGGCCATCGGCACCACCGGGACGGCCCGGGACCTGGACACCGCCTCGGACCTGGAGTGGCTGCTGCTCGACACGGACGCCGTGGAGACGGCCGCCACCGCACCGGTCGGCCGGGAAGAGGCGTCGGCCGGGCACCCGGCCTACGTCATCTACACCTCCGGGTCGACCGGACGGCCCAAGGGCGTCGTCGTCAGCCGGGGCAGCCTCGCCAACTTCCTCGGCGACATGCGCGGACGCGTCCCCGTCGGCGCGGCCGACCGGCTGCTCGCCGTCACCACCATCGGCTTCGACATCGCGGGTCTTGAGGTGTTCCTGCCGCTCCTGGACGGCGCGACGCTCGTGCTCGCCGACAAGGACACCGTCCAGGACCCGAGCGCGCTCGGCGCCCTCCTCGTCGACAGCGGCACCACCGTCGTACAGGCCACGCCGAACCTTTGGCACGGCCTCCTCGACACGGTCCCCGACGCGCTGCGCGGCGTGCGCGCCCTGGTCGGCGGCGAGGCGCTGCCCGCCGAACTCGCCCGCAGGCTCGCCGAGTCGTGCGCCTCCGCCGTGAACGTCTACGGCCCCACCGAGGCCACCATCTGGGCCAGCGCGTCCCCGCTGGACACCGGGCTCACCGGCGCCCCGCCGATCGGTGTGCCGCTCGCCAACACCCGGATGTACGTCCTCGACGCGGGCCTGCGCCCGGTGCCGCCCGGCGTGCCCGGGGAGCTGTACATCGCGGGCGCCCAGCTGGCCCGCGGCTACCTGGGCCGTGCGGGCCTGACCGCCGAGCGGTTCACCGCCGATCCGTTCGGGGCGCCGGGGGAGCGGATGTACCGCACCGGCGACCTGGCGCGCTGGCGCGGCGACGGACAGCTCGACTACCTCGGCCGCACCGACCACCAGGTCAAGCTGCGTGGCTTCCGCATCGAACTGGGCGAGATCGAGGACGCGCTCGGCCGCCACCCCGGCATCGCCAAGGCCGCGGCCCTCGTCCGCGAGGACCAGCCGGGCGACCAGCTCCTCGTCGCGTACGCCGTGCCCGAGGACGGCGCCGTCCTCGCACTGCACGAGGTGCGCGAGCGGCTCGCCGCTTTCCTGCCCGAGTACATGATCCCGTCGGCCCTCGTCACCCTCGACGCGATGCCGCTCACCCCCAACGGAAAGCTCGACCGCAAGGCGCTGCCCGCCCCCGACCACTCCGGGCGCCCCGCGGGCCGGACGCCGCGCACCCCGCAGGAGGAGATCCTCTGCACGCTGTTCGGCGAGGTGCTCGGCGTGGACGGCGTCGGCATCGACGACGACTTCTTCGCACTCGGCGGTCACTCGCTGCGCGCCACGCGCCTGGTCAGCCGCGTCCGTGACGTCATGGGCCTCGAACTGGCCGTCCGCGGGCTCTTCGAGACGCCGACCGTGGCGGGCCTCGTCGCCGCCCTCGGCCGCGCCGACCGGGCCCGCGCCGCACTGCGCGCCCGCCCCCGCCCCGAGCGCCTCCCGCTGTCGTACGCCCAGCGCAGGCTGTGGTTCCTGCACCACCTGGAGGGCCCGTCCGCGACGTACAACATCCCGACGGCCCTGCGTCTGAAGGGTGCGCTCGACGAGACCGCGCTGCGCGCCGCGCTCGCCGACGTGGTGGCCCGGCACGAGAGCCTGCGCACCGTCTTCGCCGAGGACGGCGAAGGCCCGCACCAGGTGGTCGTCGCCGCCGCGGCCGCCGTGCCCGGGCTCGACGTCACGGACACCACCGAGGCCGACCTGCCGGGCGCCCTGCGCGACGCGGCCGGGCACTGCTTCGACATCACCGCCGAACTCCCGCTGCACGCCCACCTGTTCCGCATCGCCCCCGACGAGCACGCCCTGCTGCTCCTCGTCCACCACATCGCGGGCGACGGCTGGTCCATGGCGCCGCTGGGCCGCGACCTCACCACCGCGTACGCGGCCCGTGCGCGCGGCACCGCGCCCGACTGGGCTCCGCTGCCCGTGCAGTACGCCGACTACGCCCTGTGGCAGCGCGAGGTGCTCGGCGACGAGAACGACGCGGACAGCCCGCTGGCCCGTCAGCTCGCCTACTGGAGCGGGCAACTCGCCGGTCTGCCCGAGCAGTTGGAGCTGCCCACCGACCGGCCGCGCCCCGCGGTCTCGGGCAACCAGGGCGACCGGGTCACCTTCACCGTGCCGAACGAGCTGTACGAGCGGCTCGGCGCGCTCGCCCGCACCAGCCGCACCAGCGTGTTCATGGTGACGCAGGCCGCGCTCGCCACCCTCCTGAACCGGCTTGGCGCGGGCACCGACATCCCGATCGGCACGCCGATCGCCGGACGCACCGACAGCGCGCTCGACGACCTCGTCGGCTTCTTCGTGAACACGCTGGTCCTGCGCACCGACACAGCAGGTGACCCGACGTTCCGCGAACTCCTCGACCGGGTGCGGCGCACCGACCTGGAGGCGTACGCCCACCAGGACCTGCCCTTCGAGCGGCTCGTGGAAGTCCTCAACCCGGTCCGCTCACTGGGCAGGCACCCGCTCTTCCAGACCCTGCTCACCTTCAACAACGACCGGCAGGAAGGCGGCGCCGCGGGCCCGGACACCGCGCTCGACGCCAGCCGCATGGAGACCAGCACCGCCTCCGCCAAGTTCGACCTGTCGCTGACGTTCAGCGAGCGGCGCGACGGCGCGGGCGAGCCTGACGGGCTGCACGGCTGGCTGGAGTACCGCACCGAACTGTTCGACGCGGCGACGGCCGATGCCCTGGTCGACCGGCTCCTCCGCGTCCTCGCCGCGGCCGTCGACGACCCGGAACGGCCCATCGGCGCCATCGACATCCTCGACCCCGCGGAACGCGAGCGGATCGTCGCGGGGCGCGGCGGCCCGGTGCGGGACCTGCCGCCCACCACCGTGCTCGACCTGTTCGCCGCGCAGGCGGCGGCCACCCCCGCGAGCACCGCCGTGCTCGCGGGCGACACGGCCCTCACCTACGCCGAACTCGACGCGCGGGCCAGCAGGTTGGCGCGCCTCCTCGTCGCGCGCGGCGCCGGGCCCGAGAGCGTCGTGGCCATCGCCATGCCGCTCTCCGCCCACACGGTCGTGTCCGTCCTCGGCGTCCTCAAATCCGGCGCCGCCTACCTGCCGATCGACCCGGAGACCCCGGCCGACCGCGTCGCCCACCTGCTGCGCGACGCCGCCCCGCACTGCGTCCTGACCACATCCGCCACTCCCGCGGGGCTGTTGCCCGACGACACGGACCCGTACGCGGTCGGCCTGCCCGACGTCGTCGACCTCGACGCACCGCAGACACGGGACGCGCTCGCCGCGTACGACGCAAGCGCGGTGACGGACGCCGGGCGCACCGCGCCGCTCACCCCCGGCAACGCCGCGTACGTGATCTACACATCGGGCTCCACCGGCCTGCCCAAGGGCGTCGTCGTCGAACACCTGCCGCTCGTGCGGTACTTGACCACCGCCAAGGACCGCTACGCGGGCGCGGCCCGCACCGCGCTCCTGCACTCGCCGCTCGCCTTCGACCTGACGGTCACCGGCCTGTACACGCCGCTCCTGACCGGCGGCACCGTCCGCGTCGGCGACCTCAAGGAGCTGCACGGCGCCTCCGTCGACGCCCCGCAGACCGGCTTCCTCAAGGCCACGCCCAGCCATCTGCCGCTCATCCAGGGCATGGCCGGGCAGGACGTGCCGCGCGGCGAACTCGTCCTCGGCGGCGAGAACCTCACCGCGGGCCCGGTCCGTGAACTCCTGCGCGCCCACCCCGGCGTGACCGTCGTCAACGAGTACGGGCCCACCGAGGCGGTCGTGGGCTGCACCGAGTGGCGCGTCACCGCCTCCGACGAGGTGCCCGACGGCTCGCTGCCCATCGGCTCGCCGTTCCCCGACACCCGGCTCTACGTCCTCGACGAGGGCCTGCGCCCGGTGCCCGACGGCGTCCCCGGCGAGCTGTACATCGCGGGCACCCAGCTCGCGCGCGGCTACCTCGGCCGCGCCCCGCTCACCGCGCAGCGCTTCGTCGCCGACCCGTTCGGCGGGCCCGGCGCGCGCATGTACCGCAGCGGCGACCTCGCCCGCTGGAACAAGGACGGCCTCCTCGAATACCTCGGCCGCACCGACGACCAGGTCAAGCTGCGCGGCTTCCGCATCGAGCCCGGCGAGATCGAGGCCGTGCTCGACCAGCACCCGCAGGTCGCCCAGACCGCCGTCGTGGTGCGCGAGGACCGCCCGGGCGACCGCCGCCTCGTCGGCTACGCGGAGTGCGCGGAGGACGGTGTCCCGCAGGGCGCCGACCTGGTGCGGTGGCTGCGCGAGCGGCTGCCCGACTACATGGTGCCCGCGGCCGTCGTCGTCCTCGACGCACTGCCCCTGACCGGCAACGGCAAGGTCGACCGCAAGGCCCTGCCCGCCCCCGACTACCAGGCACTCGCCACCGGCCGGGCCGCGGACACGCCCCGGCAGAAGGCGCTCGCCGACCTCTTCGCCGAGGTGCTCGGCCTGGACCAGGTCGGCGTCGACGACGGGTTCTTCGACCTCGGCGGCGACAGCATCCTCTCCATCCAGCTCGTCGGCAGGGCCCGCGCGGCCGGACTGCACCTCACCGTGCGGAACGTCTTCGAGCACCAGACGGTCGCGGCGCTCGCGGAGTTCGTCGCCGAGGCGGGCGACGAGGGGCCCGCGGCGGGCGCGGGCGAGCGGACGGGCACCCTGCCCGCCACGCCGATCATGCGCTGGTTCACCGAACAGGGCGGCCCCGTCGCCCCGTTCAACCAGTCCGTCGCCGTCCGCGTGCCCGCCGATGTCGACCTGCCGACGCTGACGGCCGCGCTCCAGGCCGTGCTCGACCACCACGACGCGCTGCGCATGCGGGTCACCGACACCGGCACGGACGACGGCGTGGAGATCCTGCCCGTCGGAGCCGTGCGGGCCGCCGACCACGTGCGCCGCGTGGACGTCTCGGGCCTCGGCACCGACGAGCTGCCCGGGGCGCTGCGCACGGCCGCCGAGGAGGCCCGCGGACGCCTCGCCCCGGCCGAAGGCCGCATGGTCGAGGCGGTGTGGCTGGACCGGGGCGCGGCGGGCGGCGCGGCGGCTGACGCGGTGACCGGCAGGGTGGCCGAGGCCGCCGACGGCACCGCTGCGCAGGAGGTGTCCGGCGCGGCTGCCGACGCCGCGACCGGCACCCCCGCCGATGCCGAGCGCGGCACCTCCGCGGATGCCGCGCCGTGCACCCCCGCTGGCGCCGGGCGCGGCACCTCCGTCGGCGCCGCGACCGGTACCCCCGCGGATGCCGCGTCCGGCACCTCCGTCGGCGCCGCGCCCTGCACCCCCGCCGATGCCGAGCGCGGCACCCCCACCGACCCGGCCGACGACACCGACCGGCGCGGCCTGCTCGTCCTGGTCGCCCACCACTTCAGCGTCGACGCCGTGTCCTGGCGCATCCTGCTGCCCGACCTCGCCGAGGCGTGGCACGCGGCGGCGCGCGGCGAAGAGCCCGCGCTCGCCCCCGTGGGCACGCCCTGGCGGCACTGGGCCCGCACCCTCCACGAGGGCGCGGCCGATCCCGCCCGTGAGGCCGAACTGCCGCTGTGGCAGGGCATGTTCGACGGCGCACGGCACCCCGGCACCGACCCGCTGAAGGACACCCGCGAGGACACCGGACGCCTCGCCGTGAGCCTGTCGCCCGAGACCACCAAGGAGCTGCTCACCTGGGTGCCCGGCGAACTGCACGCGGGCGTCACGGATCTGCTGCTCGCCGCGTTCGCCGAGGCGGCCGGGGCCTGGCAGCGCTCGCGCGGCCGCGCGTCGGGTGCCGTCCTGCTCGACCTGGAGAACCACGGGCGGCACGAGGAGCTGCACCCCGGCACCGATCTGTCGCGCACCGTCGGCTGGTTCACCACGCTGCACCCGCTGCGCCTCGCCACCGACCCGGAGGGCACCGGACGCGCCACCCCCGGCGTGCTCGTCAAGCACGTCAAGGAGCAGGTGCGGGCCGTGCCCGACCACGGGGTGGGCCACGGCCAGCTCCGCCATCTCAACCCCCGCACCCGCCAGGACCTGGCCGCCACCCCGGCGCCCGAGTTCGGCTTCAACTACCTGGGTCACTTCACCGGTTCGGACACCGCGCAGGAGGCGGCCGACTGGGCCGCCGTCAGCCGGGGTCTCGCCGGGCAGGATCCGCAGGCGCCGGTCGCGCACGCCGTCGAACTGACGGCGGGCGCGCACGACGACGAGGACGGCAACCCGCGGCTGCGCGCCGAATGGACCTTCGCGCGCAGGCTGCACGCGGAGGCCGACGTGCAGCGGCTCGCCGACGCCTGGTTCCGTGCCCTTGAAGCCCTGGTGGAGTACGCCCGCCGGCCCGACGCCGGCAGCCTCACCGAGTCCGACGTCGCGCTCAGCTCCATCAGCGCCGACGAGATCGCGCTTTTGGAATCCGATTGGGAGGCGTCCCTGTGACGACCACACGCTCCGGCCTGCAAGACATTCTCCCGCTCACCCCGTTGCAGGAGGGGATGCTCTTCCATCACGCGTACGACGCGGACGCCGACGACGCCCTGGACGTGTACACCGTCCAGGTGTTCCTGGAGCTGGAGGGCCACGTCGACGTGGCGGCGCTGCGCACCGCCGCGGACGCGCTGCTCCTGCGCCACCCGAACCTGCGTGCCGGGTTCCGTTTCCAGGGCGTCAAGCGGCCCGTGCAGTTCATCCCGCGCACGGTCTCGGCCGTACTGCGCGAGAAGGACCTGACCACGGCGCCGGACGCGGACCGCGAGCCGCAGGCCGAGGCCGTCGCCGCCCAGGACCGCTGGCAGCGCTTCGACCTGGCGCGCCCGCCGCTCGTGCGGTTCACGCTGATCCGGCTTGCGCCCGAGCGGTACCGCCTGATCATGACGTGCCATCACATCCTGCTCGACGGCTGGTCGATGCCGGTCCTGCTGCGCGAACTCATGACGCTGTACATCTCGCGCGGCGACGTCACCGCGCTGCCCCCGGTGCGCCCGTACCGCGACTACCTGGCCTGGCTCGCGGCCCGCGACCGCGAAGGGGCCCGCGACGCCTGGCGTGCCGCGCTCGACGGCCTTGAGCGGCCCACGCTGGCCGCGCCCGACCCCGGACCGCTCACGGTGCGCCCGGAGCGCGTCGGATTCTCCCTGTCGGACGCCTCGCACGCCGCACTCGCCCAGTACGCCCGCTCCCAGGGCCTGACCCTGAACACGGTCGTGCAGGGCCTGTGGGCCGTCGTCCTCGGCCGCCTCACGGGCAGCGGCGACGTGGTGTTCGGCGCGACCGTCTCCGGGCGGCCGACCGATCTGCCGGGCGTGGAGAACATGGTCGGCCTGTTCATGAACACGCTGCCGGTCCGCGCCAGGCTGGACCCGGCCGAGCCGGTCGGCGCGCTCCTGCGCAGGCTCCAGGACCAGCAGGCGCGGCTCCTCGACCACCAGTGGGCGGGGCTCGCCGAGATCCAGAACTGGGTCGGTTCCAAGCGTCTGTTCGACACCGCGATGGTCTTCGAGAACTTCCCGTCCCGGGTGGGCGCAGGCCAGGGCGGCGACGACGCCCCCGCCGCGGAGGCGCCGCGCGTCGTGAAGATCCACTCCAGTGACGCCATGCACTACCCGCTCGGCCTGCTCGTCCTGCCGCGCCCGCCCATGCGGTTCTCGCTCGGCTACCGGCCCGACCTCTTCGAGCGCGAGGAGGTGGAGCGCGTCGCCGACCGCCTGCGGCACGTCATCGACGCCGTACTCGCCGACCCCGACCTGCCGGTGGGACGCGTCGACGACGGCGCGCGGTCCCTCGCGGGCACGGCGGGCACAGGGCACGCCGGTACGGAGCACGCCCCCGCGCTGCCCGAGACGACCTGCCGCGACCTCTTCGAGGAGCAGGCCGCCCGTACCCCCGAAGCGCCCGCGCTCTCCGACCCCGACGCACTGCTCGGTTACGGCGAACTCGACGCCCGCGCCAACCGGTTGGCGCGCGACCTGATCGGCCGCGGCGTCGGCCCCGAGTCGTACGTCGCCGTCGCCATGCCGCGCGTCAACGACCTCGTCGTCGCGATGCTCGCCGTCCTCAAGGCGGGCGCCGCCTACGTGCCCGTCGACCTCGGCTACCCGGACGAGCGCATCACGCGCATGATCGACGACTCGGCGCCCGTCCTCGCGCTGACCGTCGCGGAGGCCGCGGACCGGCTCGACGGCCTCGGTGTGCCGGTCGTCGCCGTCGACGGCCCCGAGCAGCGCGAGCGCGTCGCCCGGCAGGACGCGGCCCCGGTCACCGATGCCGACAGGACCGCGCCCGCCTCGCCGCGCCACCCCGCGTACGTCATCTACACCTCGGGATCCACCGGGCGCCCCAAGGGAGTCGTCGTCGAGCACCGTTCGCTCGCCGCCTACGCCCAGCGCTGCCGCGAGGAGTACCCGGGCGTCGACGGCGTCGGCCTGCTGCACTCCTCGATCTCCTTCGACCAGAGCGTCGGCGCCCTGTACGTCCCGCTGATCAGCGGCGGACAGGTGCGCCTCGCCGAACTGGACGAGCGCGCGGTGCCGGGCCCCGGGCCCGGCGCGGCACGGGCCACGTTCATGAAGGCGAGCCCCTCCCACCTGGCGCTCCTGGACGAGCTGCCCGACGAGGTGTCGCCGACCGGCAGCATCACCTTCGGCGGCGAGCAGCTGCGCGGCGAGGTCCTCGCCCCCTGGCGCGAGCGCCACCCTGGCACCACCATCTTCAACGTGTACGCGCCCACCGAGGCCACCGTGCACTGCGTCGACCACCGCATCTCGCCCGGCCAGGAGACCCCCAAGGGCCCCATCCCGATCGGCCGCCCGAACGCCAACACCCGCCTGTACGTGCTGGATACGGCCCTCCGGCAGGTGCCGGACGGCGCGCCCGGCGAGCTGTACATCGCGGGCTCCCAGCTCGCCCGCGGCTATCTCGGCCGCCCCGCGATGACCGGCGAACGCTTCGTCGCCTGCCCGTACGAGGCCCCCGGCGCCCGCATGTACCGCACCGGAGACCTGGTGCGCCGCAACGCCGACGGCGACATCGAGTACGTGGGCCGCGTCGACGAGCAGGTCAAGGTCCGCGGCTTCCGCGTCGAACTCGGCGAGATCCAGACCGCGTTGACCGGCCACCAGGGCGTCACCCAGACCTCGGTGATCGTCCGCGAGGACGAGCCGGGCGACCAGCGCATCGTCGCGTACGTCGTGCCGGGCGCCGACGGCTGGGACCAGTCCGTGGCCCGCCGCCATGTCGCGGGCGTGCTGCCCGAGTACATGCTGCCCGCCGCGTACGTCACCCTGGACGCGCTCCCGCTCACCCCCAACGGCAAGATCGACCGCGCGGCGCTGCCCGCCCCCGACTACGGCGCGCAGACGGCCGGGCGCGAGCCGCGCACCCCGCGCGAGGAGATCCTGTGCGGGCTCTTCGCCGATGTGCTCGGCACCAGCCGCCGGGTCGGCATCGACGACAACTTCTTCGACCTGGGCGGCCATTCGCTGCTCGTGATGCGCCTGGTCGGCCGGGTCCGCTCGGCGCTCGGCGTGGACCTCGGCATCCGCAGCCTCTTCGAGGCCCCGACGGTCGCCGCGCTCGTGGAGCGGCTCGACGCGAGCGCGCCGGACGCGCGGCCCGCGATCCGCAGGGGCGACGAACGCCCCGAGCGCCTTCCGCTCTCCTTCGCGCAGCGCAGGCTCTGGTTCCTCGCCCAGCTCTCGGGCCCCGGCCACACCTACAACATCCCCATCGCGCTGCGGCTGCGCGGCCGCCTCGACCGGGACGCGCTCGCCGCGGCCCTCACCGACGTCGTCGAGCGGCACGAGAGCCTGCGCACCGTCTTCCCCGCCGCCGACGGCGAGCCCTACCAGCGGGTCCTCGACACCGTGCCGTTCGACCTGCGCCCCGACCGGGTGCGCGAGGACGCGCTGCCCGAGGTCCTCGCCGAGGCGTCCCGCGCATTCTTCGACCTCGCCGAGCAACCGCCGCTGCGGGCCCGCCTGTTCGAGGTCGGGGCCGAAGGGGCGGCGGGCGGCGACGACTGCCACGATCACGTTCTGCTGCTGCTCGTGCACCACATCGCCAGCGACGCCTGGTCGCGCGGCCCGCTCGCCCGCGACCTGGGCGCCGCCTACACCGCGCGCGCCGAGGGCCGGGCGCCCACCTGGACGGCGCTGCCCGTCCAGTACGCCGACTACGCCCTGTGGCAGCGCGAGCTGCTCGGCTCCGAGGGCGCGGCGGACAGCCTGATCTCCCGGCAGCTCGCCCACTGGCGCGAGGCGCTCGCCGGTCTTCCCGAGCAGATCGACCTGCCCCTTGACCGGCCGCGCACCGCGGCCTCGTCGCAGCGCGGCGCCCAGGTGCACCTGACCGTCGACGCCGAGCAGCACCGCCAACTCCTCGCCCTGGCGCGGGAGTCGGGCGCCAGCCTGTTCATGGTGCTCCAGGCGGGTCTCGCCGCGCTCCTCAACCGGCTCGGCGCGGGCGACGACATCCCGATCGGCTCGCCGGTCGCGGGCCGCGGCGACGAGGCGCTCGACAACCTCGTCGGCTTCTTCGTCAACACCCTGGTGCTGCGCAACGACGTCTCCGGCGACCCGGCCTTCCGCGAACTCCTGCGCCGCACACGGGAGACGGACCTGGCCGCCTACGGCCACCAGGACGTGCCCTTCGAGCGGCTCGTCGAGGTCCTCAACCCGGTCCGGTCCGCCGCCACGCACCCCCTGTTCCAGGTGACCCTGGTCCTGCAGAACACCGCGCGCTCCACCCTCGACCTGCCGGGCCTCACCGCGAACACCGTGCAGGTCACCGACGGGTCCAACAAGTTCGACCTCGGCTTCAGCCTCACCGAGCGCTACACCGAGGACGGCACCCCGGCAGGCCTCGTCGGCGCCGTCGACTTCTCCACCGACGTCCTCGACGCCGGCACGGTCGAGACCATCGCCCGCCGCTACACCCGCCTGCTCGCCCAGGCCGTCGCGAGCCCCACCACCACGGTCAGCGGCTTCGACCTGTGGGACGAGGGCGAGCGCGGGCGCGTGCTCACCGAGTGGAACGACACCGCGCGCCCCGCACCGGGCGCGAGCGTCCCCGAACTCTTCGCCGAGCAGGCCCGGCGCACCCCGGACGCCACCGCCGTGCTCTTCGCGGGCACCCCGCTCACGTACGCCGAACTCGACGCGCGCGCCGAGGAGCTGGCGGACCGCCTCGCCGCCGAGGGGGCGGGCCCCGAGGCCCTGGTGGCCGTCCTGATGCAACGCTCCGCCGACCTCGTCGTGGCGCTGCTCGCCGTGCTCAAGACCGGCGCCGCCTATGTGCCGCTCGACCCGCGCTACCCCCAGCGCCGCATGGAGCAGGTCATCGGCGAGACCACGCCCGCCGTGTTCCTCACGGACGACGCCGAACGGGAGCGCGCCGAGAGCCTGCTCGCGTACGCGCCCTCCGCGCAGGTCGTCGCGGTGTCCGACACCGCACCCGCGGGCGGCGGCGGCACGGCCCGCGGGCCCGTGCGGCCGGGGCAGCTCGCGTACGTCATGTTCACCTCCGGCTCCACGGGCCGCCCCAAGGGCGTCGCGGTCAGCCACGAGAACATCGTCGGCCTGGCCTTCGACCCGTGCTGGGAGGGCGCGGCGCAGCAGCGGGTCCTGGCCCACTCGCCGCACTCCTTCGACGCCGCCACGTACGAACTGTGGGTGCCCCTGCTCTCGGGCCGCACCGTCGTCGTCGCACCGCCCGGCGAACTCGGCGCGCCCGAACTGGAACAGGTCATCCAGGAGAACGACGTCACCTGCGTGTTCCTGACGACCGCGCTGTTCAACTTCCTCGTCCAGGAACGCGTCGAGGCGCTCCGCGGACTCCAGCAGGTGTGGACCGGCGGCGAGGGCGTCTCGCCCGACGCCATGCGGCGGGCCGTCGCCGCATGCCCCGACACCGTCGTGACCCACGTCTACGGCCCCACCGAGACGACGACGTTCGCCACCTTCCACGCGCTGGACGGCGAGGAGCCCATCGAGGGCACCGTGCCGATCGGCGGGCCGATGGCCAACACCCGTGCCTATGTGCTCGACGACCGGCTGCGGCCCGTGCCGCCCGGCGTCCCCGGCGAGCTCTACCTCGCGGCGTCCGGCCTCGCCCGCGGCTATCTGGGCCGCGCCGCCCTGACCGCCGAGCGGTTCGTCGCCGTGCCGTTCGCCGGACCCGGCGAGCGCATGTACCGCACCGGCGACCTGGTGCGGTGGAACGCCGAGGGGCGGATCGAGTTCATCGGCCGCAGCGACCAGCAGGTCAAGATCCGCGGCTTCCGCATCGAACCCGGCGAGATCGAGACCGTCCTGACCCGGCACGACGCGGTGGCGCACGCCGTGGTCACCGTGCACGAGCCGCAGCCCGGCGACAAGCGCCTGGTCGCCCACGTGGTCGCCGCGGAGCCCGACACCCCGGTCGACGCCGCGGCACTGCGCGCGTACGCCGCTCAGACACTGCCCGACTACATGGTGCCCGTGGCGATCACCCCCGTCGACGCGCTGCCGCTCACCCCGAACGGCAAGGTCGACAAGAAGGCGCTGCCCGCCCCCGTCTACGACACGGCCGGCGGGCGCGGCCCGCGCGGACCCGTCGAGGACGTGCTGTGCGGCCTCTTCCGCGAGGTCCTCGGCATCGACAAGGTCGGCATCGACGACAACTTCTTCGACCTGGGCGGGCATTCGCTGCTCGCGCCCCGGCTCGCGGAACGCATCCGCACGGCCTTCGGGGTGCGCCTCGCGGTCCGTGACGTGTTCGGCTCGCCCACCGTCGCGGCCCTCGCCGACCGCGTCGCGGGCGACGGCGCGAGCCACGACCCGCTGGGCGTGCTGCTCCCGCTGCGCCCGCGCGGCAGCGCGGCCCCGCTGTTCTGCGTCCACCCGGGCCTCGGCCTGAGCTGGAGCTACGCGGGACTCCTGCGCCGCATACCGGCCGACGTGCCGGTGTACGGACTGCAGGCGCGCGGCTTCGCCGACGGCGACCTGCTGCCCGACTCCATCGAGCGGATGGCCGCCGACTACGTCGACGAGATCAGGGCGGTCTGCCCGGAGGGCCCCTACCGGCTGCTCGGCTGGTCGCTCGGCGGCAACGTGGCCTACGCCATGGCCTCGCTGCTGCGGGCCAAGGGGGAGCGCGTCGAACTCCTCGCGCTCCTCGACGCCTACCCGAGCTCCGGCGCCGCGGACACCACCGCGCCCGCGGCCCTGGACGAGCGCGACCGCGCCGGACTCCTCGCCCGCAACCTGCGCGCCGACGGCTTCGACGTCGACGCCGCCGAACTCCTCGACAGCGGCTTCCCCGCGGCCCGCTACAAGGCGCACCTCGCGGAGCGCGGCGACCCGCTCGGCGAACTCGACGAGCGCGAACTGACCGCCGTGTCACGGGTGTACGCCAACAACGTGCAGCTGCTCCGCGCCCACCGGCCCGAACCCACCGACGACGGCGTGCTGCTGTTCTCCGCGACCCGGATCCCGGCCGCGTCCGCGGCCCGGGCCGACCGCCCGGGGGACGACCGCCCGCGCGGCGAGGCGGCCTGGCGGCCCTACGTCGGCGGCGACATCGAGATCGTCGACGTCGACGCCGCCCACGCCGACCTGCTGGCCTCCGACTCCGCACTCGCCCGCATCGGCGACACCCTCGCCGACCGGCTCTGAACCGCCCGCCCCGCACCCGAAGGACTACCTCATGCCTCTCGTCAAGGTGAACGGCATCAACCTCAACTACGAGGACTCCGGGCCGAGTTCGGCCCCTCCCGTGCTGCTCGTCATGGGCAGCGGATCCGGCGGCCGCGCCTGGCACCTGCACCAGGTGCCCGCGCTGACCGCCGCCGGATACCGGGTGATCACCTTCGACAACCGCGGCATCCCGCCGACCGACGAGTGCGGCGAGGGCTTCACCATCGACGACCTCGTCGGCGACACCGCAGGACTCATCGAGGCGCTCGGCATCGGCCCCTGCAAGCTGGTCGGCACCTCGCTGGGCGCGCGCGTCGCCCAGGAGCTGATGCTGGCCAGGCCCGGCCTCGTCGAGCGCGCCGTCCTGCTCGCGACGCGCGGCCGCGCCGATGTGCTGCGCGCCGCCCTCGGCCGCGCCGAGGTCGAGCTGTACGACTCGGGCGCCCAGCTGCCCGCCGCGTACGAAGCGGCCATCCAGGCGATGCAGAACCTGTCGCCGCGCACCCTCAACGACCCCGAGCAGGTGCGCGACTGGCTGGACGTCTTCGAGCTCACCCGCCGTTCGGGCGCGGGCCACCGGGCCCAGCTCGGCCTCAACTCCGAGCAGGACCGCCTCACGGCCTACCGGGACATCGCCGTGCCCTGCCTCGTCGTCGCCTTCCAGGACGACCTGCTCACCCCGCCGCAGCTGTGCCGCGAGGTCGCCGACGCGATACCCGGCGCGAGCTTCGACGTGGTCCCCGACTGCGGGCACTACGGCTATCTGGAGCGGCCCGAAGAGGTCAACAAGCGCGTCATCGAGTTCTTCGGGACGGTGAACTGACCATGGACTTCAGCCTGTTGTACTTCGCCAACCGCAAGGTCGACGACCCGCCCGCCGAGTACGACCTGCTCTTCGACGCGGCCCGGTTCGCCGACGAGCACGGCTTCACCGCGGTGTGGCTGCCCGAGCGGCACTTCCACCCCTTCGGCGGCGCCTACCCCAACCCGGCGCTCGCCGCGGCCGCGCTCGCCACCCGCACGAGCCGCCTCAGGCTGCGCGCGGGCAGCGTGGTGCTCCCGCTGCACGACCCGCTGACCGTCGTCGAGGACTGGGCGTTCGTCGACAACCTCTCGCGCGGCCGCGTCGACCTGGCCCTGGCCACCGGCTGGAACGCCAACGACTTCACGCTCGCGCCCGACCGCTACGCGGACCGCCGCGCGTACACCATGGACAACGTGCCGGTCCTGCGCGACCTGTGGGCGGGCAAGACCGTCACGCGGCGCAGCGGCAAGGGCGCCGACGTCGAGGTCGGCACCTACCCGCGCCCCGTGCAGCCCGACCTGGACATGTGGCTCACCTGCGCCGCCAACCCCGCGGGCTTCGCCGAGGCGGGCGCGCTCGGCCTCAACGTCCTGACCGCACTGCTCTTCCAGCGCGTCGACGACCTGGCGCCGCGCATCCAGGCGTACCGCGAGGCGCGCGAGAAGGCGGGCCACGACCCCGACACCGGCAAGGTCACCGTCATGGTGCACACCTTCGTGGGGGAGAGCGACGAGGCGGTCCGCGAGACGGTCCGCGAGCCGTTCCTGGAGTATCTGGAATCCTCCGTGGACCTGTGGAAGGACCACTGGCAGGACCTCGGCCGCTTCTCCGGCGACAAGCTCCTGAGCTACGCCTTCGAACGCTACTTCCGTACGTCGGCGCTGCTCGGCTCCGTCGGCAAGTGCACCGACTTCGTCCGCGACCTGCGGGACGCGGGCGTCACCGAGGTGGCCTCGCTGATCGACTTCGGGGCGCCCGGCCCCGTGACGCTCGACGCGCTGCCCTACCTCGACCAGGTGCGGCGCGCCTGCCAGGAGAACTGAACGCAGGAGGACTGAACGCGCGCCCGCGGGAAGCGGGCGCACAGGAGAAGGGCCGTCCGGCGCTGTGCCGGACGGCCCTTCCCTTTCGGAGCGGCACGGGGGGACCGCTCCTGCTTCAGATGGTTCAGAGGGTGCGCACCGCGGCCCGGGTGCGCCTGCCGTACGCCCAGACGAGTTCGAGGGCGAGTCCCGCGACCGCCGCGCAGCCGACCGAGGTCCACGGTGCGGCGGCGCCGACGAGGCGCAGCTGGAAGAACTCCTGCAGCCGGGGCACGACGAGGACCAGGACGAAGCCGGCCGCCATCGTGAGGACCAGCAGGATCCGCCACCACGTGTAGGGGCGGGCGATGATGGCGAGCGCCCACAGCGCGACGAGGAACAGCGCGAGCGTCGCTGCGGACGTCTGCGCGTCCAGGTCGCCGTCGTACATCCGCCGCGCGGCGAGATACGCGACGGATGTCGCGACGGCGGCGAGCGTGCCCGCGGGGACCGCGAAGCGCAGCACCCGGCCCACGAAGTCCGGCCGCGCACGCTCCTTGCCCGGCGCGAGCGCGAGGAAGAACGCGGGGACGCCGATGGTCAGCGTGCCGACCAGCGTGATGTGCCGGGGCAGGAACGGATAGGGCGCCCGCGCACAGACGACGGCGATCGCAAGGAGCACCGAGTAGACGGTCTTGGTGAGGAAGAGATGGGCGACGCGCTCGATGTTGCCGATGATGCGGCGGCCCTCGGCGACGACCGGGGGCAGCGCCGCGAAGCTGTTGTCGAGCAGCACGATCCGGGCGGCCGACCGGGTCGCGGGGGAGCCGGAGCCCAGCGCCACACCGATGTCGGCGTCCCCGACGGCCAGCACGTCGTTGACGCCGTCGCCGGTCATCGCCACCGTGTGCCCCTTGGCCTGCAACGCCTTGACCATGTCCCGCTTCTGGCGCGGGCCGACCCGCCCGAACACGGTGCCGCGCCCGACGGCATCGGCCAGTTCGGCCGGGGCCTCCGGCAGATAGCGGGCGTCGACCGGGTGGTGGGCGCCCGGCAGGTCGAGTGCGGTGGCGACCGCGCCGACGGAGACCGCGCTGTCGCCGGACAGCACCTTCGTCGTGACGCCCTGCTCGGCGAAGTACCGCAGGGCGCCCGGGACTTCCTCGCGGACGCGCTGCCTGATGGTGACGAGCGCGCAGGGCACCACCGCGTCCGGCACCGCGGAGGGGTCCCGCAGGAGGTCGGCGAGCGGCCGCGAGCAGCGGACGAGCAGCAGCACGCGCAGCCCTCGCGCGCCATAGGTGTCGGCGGCCGCGAGGACCGTGTGGCCCGGGCGCAGCAGGACGTCGGGCGCGCCGATCAGCCACGTCGAGTCGACGCCGCACGCCTCGATGAAGGTGGCGCCGCTCCAGCGGCGGGCCGAGGAGAACGGCGCGTTCGCCGTGCGGACCCACTCCGCGGGCACCGGGCGCGACGCGATGACCGCCCGCATGTTCGCGTCGGGGTGTGCGTCGGCGCCGCCCAGCGCGCCGAGCACCGCGTCGACGGGCACGGCAGGATCCAGCGAGTGCACCTCGTCGACGTCCATGGACGGTTCGGTGAGGGTGCCCGTCTTGTCCAGGCACACGGTGTCGACGCGGGCCAGGCCCTCGACGGCCGGCAACTCCTGGACCAGGCACCGCTTCCTGCCGAGCCGGACCACGCCGACCGCGAAGGCCAGCGAGGTGAGCAGCACCAGGCCGTCGGGCACCATCGGGACGAGGCCGCCCACCATGCGGCGCACCGCCTCCGGCAGGTCCTCGCCGACCATCAGCTGGGTGACGAGCAGCGCGATGCCCGCGGGCACGACGGCGAGCGTGACGCACCGCAGGATCCGGTCGATGCCGCTCCGCAGCTCGGAATCGACCGGGCCGAACGCATGGGCGCCCACGGTGAGCCGTGCCGCGTACGCCTCGTGGCCCACGCGGGTCGCGGTGAACGTGCCGGTGCCCGCGACCACGAAGCTGCCGGAAAGGACGGTGTCGCCGCGCCGCTTGACGACGGGGTCGGCCTCGCCGGTGAGCAGCGACTCGTCGACCTCAAGGCCCTCGGCGAAGCGGACCAGGCCGTCCGCCACGATCCGGTCGCCCCGCACCACGTCGACGGTGTCGTCGACGACGATCTCCGCGGCGCCGAGCGTGACGGGGGAGCCGTCGCGCCGGACCCGGACCGTGGTGTCGCCGACGACGGCGAGCCGGTCGAGGGTGCGCCGTGCGCGGAGTTCCAGGACGACGCCGATCAGGGTGTTGGCGAGGATCACGCCGCCGAACAGGGCGTCCTGGACGGGCCCCACGATCGCCGCGATCACGAAGAGGGCGCCGATGACGGCGTTGATGCGTGTCAACAGATGGGCGCGGACGATCCCCGCGACGGTGCGGCCGGGCCGGGCGGGCACGTCATTGACGCGGCCCTGCGCGATGCGCTCCGCCACCTGCTCGGCGGTGAGTCCGTGCGCCGTCCGCAGGGACCCGGCGGGCACCGGTCCCGCGGGGGGCGCGGGGGCCACGGAGACGGCGGGGGCGGCGGGGGCCGCGGGGGCGGTGCCGCCGCGTCCTTCGCCGTGCGCTTCAACCCGCTCGTCCATGCTTTCGGTGCCCTCCGCACTGGTGGTGCCGGGCCGTTCCCTCCGCGAGGAACGGCCCGGCTGTGTGCCCCGGAGCGACCGTAGGAGCAGGGAAGGGGCCGCCACCAGGCACGAACGGTATGTCTTGGCGGTACTTTCGATGGGGGTGGCGGCCGGAAAGTACGGTCAGTTGACCAGCAGTTGGTGGCTGGCGAGCTCGCGGTAGAGCGGGCTCGAACCGGTCAGCTCGCCGTGCCGGCCGACGGCCGCGACCCGGCCCCGCTCGACCACCACGATCTGGTCGCTGTCGACGACCGTCGAGAGCCGGTGGGCGACGACGATGAGCGTCCGGTCCGCCGAGGCGAAGCTGATCGCGTCCCGCATCGCCGCCTCGTTGCGGGCGTCCAGATTGCTGGTCGCCTCGTCGAGCAGCATGATCGGCGGCCGGGCGAGGAACGTCCGTGCCAGCGCGAGCCGTTGGCGTTCACCGCCGGAGAGCAGTACGCCGCCCTCGCCGACCTGGGCGTCGAGCCCGTCCTCGGTGCGGGTGACGATGTCCTGCAGATTGACCGAGCGCAGCGCCTTGATCATGTCGTCCTCGGTCGCCCCGGGAGCGGTGAGCGCGAGGTTGTTGCGCAGCGTGCCCGCGAGGACCGGGGCCTCCTGCTCCACATAGCCGAGCTTCGCGCGCAGTTCGGCGCGCGGCATGTCGCGGACGTCCTGGCCGTGCACGCGGATCGCGCCGCCCGTGACGTCGTAGAACCGCTCGACCAGCGAGAGCAGCGTCGACTTGCCCGCGCCGGAGGGACCCACCAGGGCGGTACGGGTGCCGCGCGGCACGCTGAAGCTCACGTCGTGCAGGACCTGCTCGCCCGTCGCGTACGAGAAGGCGACCCCGTCGAACTCGACGGCGGGCGCGGCCGTCGCGTCAGCGGCGCCCGAACCTCCGGGCGCGGTGCGCTCCTTGACCGAGAGGACGGCGCGCAGCGGCTTGTAGTCCTTGCCGTCCGCCGAGGTCCGCTCCTCGTCGCCGGTCTCCTGCGGCAGGTCGAAGACCTCCTCGATGCGGTGCAGCGCGCCGAGGCCGCTCTGCAGCCGGGTGTAGGCGTTCAGGGCCCGGCCGAGCGGGAACCACAGCATGAACAGGAGCAGTACGAAGGCGACCAGGTCGCCCACGCTCATCGCGCCGTCCGCGACCCGCGCGCCGCCCACGCCGAGCACCACGAGGAAGGCGACCTGCATGGTCGTCGTGGTGATGGGCGTGATCAGCGCCTGGAGCCTGCCGACGTCGAGCCCCGCGTCGTGCGCCGCCTGCGCGTCCTTGTCGATGACGGCGCTCTCGCGCTCCTCGGCGCCGCTGGCCCGGATCGTGCGTACGGCCGAGAGCGCCCGGTCGACGGAGGCCGTCATGTCGCCCATGCGCATCTGCGCCCGGTGCGAGGCCGACCGCATCCGCCGGGCGAGCGCGAGGACGGCGAGCAGGCCGACGAGGATGCCGCCGACCGCGGCGGCGAACAGCGGAAGGTCGAGGACGGCCATGGCGATCGCCGAGCCGACGACCATCACGACGCTCGTCACGGACTCCAGGAGACCCGAGGTCACCACCGCGCGCAGCAGCGTGGTGTCCGCTCCCACGCGCGAGAGCAGATCGCCGGTGCGCCGCAGGTCGTACTCCGCGATCGGCAGCCGCAGCAGATGCGCGACGAGCCAGCGCCGGGTGGTGAGCACCAGGCCCTCCGCGGTGCGCTGCAGCATGAAGTCGCGCACACCGCTGATCACGGCGACGGCCGTGAGGACACCGATGAGCAGGACCACCTCGGTGGCCACGGACTCCTCCGCCTGGATGTGGTCGAGCACCGACCGGGTCAGGAGTGGCTGGGCCAGCGTGCCGCCGGTCTCCAGGAGGGAGAGCACGGCCACGAGGACGAGTGCCGCCCGGTGGACCCGCAGATACGGCAGGAGCGCGCGCAGCCCGGCGCGACGCCGCCCAGGACGCCGAGATGTCTTCATGGAACGGGGAGGCTAGGGGCCTTCGTTATGGGCCTCTTATCAATCCCGTACGCCGCTCGGAAAACGGATCAATAACAGAAGAAAAGAGACGCTTTCTATTGTACGGGCTACAGTCCTCTTCCCCGCGGCCATAGGAGAGTTCGTCAGTGCATGCATCAACGCGCGGGTATGCCCCCACAGGAGAGAACCTCCTCGGTCAACTGGAGGAGCTCAACCGGCAATTCCCGGAGTGGCACGCGCTCGTCGACCGCGAGCGGTTGGAGTCCTTCTCGGCCGAAACACAGGAACGGCCGGTCCAGCACGACGACTTCGGCAGCGACGAAGCCGGTGGCCGCGGCATCGAGTACCTCCACGCCCAGGCCATCAACACCCAGGCACGCGCCACCGGCATCAAGAAGCTCCTCGGCTTCGCCGGCGGCTCCGCGCCGCACACCGGTGAGCGCTACCTCGTCGACCTGCTCGGCGGTGACGGTCTCATCCGCACCGTCTGCGAAGAGCTGGGCATCACCGACTTCAACATTCTGACCTGCGACGCCTCGCCCCACATGATCTCGGCGGCGTGGGCGGCCCGCAAGCCCGCGCTGCTGCAGCGCGCGGAGCGCCCGCTGCTCAAGGACAACTCGGTCGACGCCGTGCTGCTGGCCTACGGCTCGCACCACGTGCCGCCGTCCGACCGGCAGGCCGTCGCCACCGAGGCGGCCCGCATGCTGCGGCCCGGCGGCACGTTCGTGCTGCACGACTTCCTCGTCGGCTCGCCCGTCGACACCTGGTTCGAGCAGGTCACCGATCCGTACTCGGAAACCGGTCATAAATTCCTGCACTTCACCTGGGACGAGATCACCGGCTATCTGGAAAAGGCCGGATTCGATTCGTGCGACGTTCTCGAGATCGACGACCCGTACACGGCGACCGGAGCAACGCCGGAAGCCGCGGAGCTGGAAATCGGCAAGTACCTGCTCAACATGTACGGCCTGACCAAGCTCCTCAAGGACCGGGAAGAAGCGGACGCCTACCGGTGGACCGCGAAGACGGCCCAGTCCATCTTCCGTTACGAGGACGCCAAGGGCGGCCTCCTGGAGGCCGAACTAGGCTTCGACGAGGAGAGTGACGCCTGGCGGATCACCGTTCCGCGCCGCGCCGTCGTCGGCATCGGCCGCAAGAACCCGTGATCCCCCTGCCGTCCGCAATCGCCCACCCCGGAAAGGAACACGCGCCATGACCAACCCCTTCGAGAACGACGACGCCCAGTACCTGGTCCTCGTGAACGACGAGAACCAGCACTCCCTGTGGCCGGTCTTCGTCGACGTGCCCGAGGGCTGGCGGTCCGTGTACGGCGAGGCCGCCCGCAAGGACTGCCTCGACTACATCGAGCAGAACTGGACCGACATGCGGCCCAAGAGCCTCGTCGACGCCATGGACGGGAGCAAGTGACCGAGGCCCTGCCGGCCGTCCCCGACCTGGTCGACCCCACCAGTCACCTCGCTCCCGGCATGGACGAGGTCTGGGCGGCCTTGCGCAGGGACGACCCGGTCCACTGGCACCCGGGCACCGCGAGCACCCCGGGGTTCTGGGTGCTGACCCGGCACGCCGACGTGTCCGCGGTGCTCCGCGACCCCGCCCGCTTCACCTCCGAGAAGGGCAACGTGCTCGCCACGATGCTGCACGGCGGTGACTCGGGCGCGGGCCGGATGCTCGCGGTCACCGACGGGCAGCGCCACAAGGAGCTGCGCACGGTGCTGATGCAGGCGTTCTCGCCGCGCGCGCTCGCGGGCGTCGCGCAGCGGGTGCGCAGCACCACCCGGCGCCTCCTGGAGGAGGCGCTGGAGCGCGGCAAGGTCGACTTCGCCCAGGACATCGCCTCGCACATCCCGCTGGCCACCATCTGTGACCTGCTCTCGGTGCCCGAGGCCGACCGCGAGTACATCCTCACCCTCACCAAGTCCGCGCTCGCCTCGGACTACGCGAACGAGAACAAGGGCGAGGACCGGCTCGCCCGCGGTGAACTGCTCCTGTACTTCCACGACCTGACGCGGCAGCGCAGGGCGAACCCGGGCGACGACGTCATCAGTCTGCTCGCGACCCGCCCGGTGGGCGGGGAGCTGCTGCACGAGGACGACATCGTCCTGAACTGCTACAGCCTGATCATGGGCGGCGACGAGACCAGCAGGCTCTCGATGATCGGCGCCGTGCACGCCATGATCCAACGGCCCGACCAGTGGCGGACGCTCAAGAGCGGCGACGTGACGATGGCGAGCGCGGGCGAGGAAGTGCTGCGCTGGACGACACCCACCATGCACTTCGGGCGGGTGGCCACCGCGGACGTCGAGCTGCGCGGGCGCACCATCGCCGAGGGCGATCTGGTGACGCTCTGGTTCAACGCGGCCAACCGCGACGAGGACGTCTTCGACGATCCCTACCGCTTCGACCTCGGCCGGAGCCCCAACAAGCACCTCACCCTCGGGTACGGCCCGCACTTCTGTCTGGGGGCCCATCTCGGCCGGGTGGAGATCACCGCCATGCTCGACGGCCTGCGCACCTTCGTGGGCGAGGTCGAGCAGGCCGGGGACGAACGGCACATCTACTCGAACTTCCTTTCCGGCATGAGCAGTCTGCCGGTCCACCTCACCCCGCGCACCGGGCCGGCGCCCGACTGGGCGGAGTGAGCGGCGACGAAGGGCGAGGAGGCACCCCACCTCCTCGCCCTTCGTCGTTCCCGCGTCCTCGCGGAGCCCCCCCCACTCGTATGACGCGAGCACTGCCGAAGGTCAGTCCCATCGGTGCCGAACGCCAGATGTGGCGGGCGCGGCCCGAGTCCTACGGTCGTGGTGCTGCAAGGGAAGGAGCACAACCACCATGATCACGTTGAACGGCGTGACCAAGCGGTACGGCGACAAGGCCGCTGTTAACGACCTGTCCCTGGAGATCAAGCCCGGCAAGGTCACCGGCTTCCTCGGCCCCAACGGCGCCGGCAAGTCGACGACCATGCGCATGATCCTGGGCCTCGACGAACCCACATCGGGACAGGCGCTCATCAACGGCAAGCCGTACAGCGCGTTGCGACACCCGCTCAGCGAGGTCGGAGCGCTCCTGGACGCCAAGGCCGGCCACCCCGGCCGTACCGCCTACCACCACCTCCTGGGCCTGGCCAGGAGCAACGGCATCCCCGCCAAGCGGGTCGCCGAGGTCCTCGACATCGTCGGCCTGAGCGAGGTGAAGAACAAGCGCATCGGCTCGTTCTCGCTCGGCATGGGCCAGCGCCTGGGCATCGCGGTCGCCCTCATCGGCGACCCGAAGGTGCTGCTCTTCGACGAGCCCGTCAACGGCCTCGACCCCGACGGGGTGCGCTGGGTCCGCGAGTTCATCCGCTCGCTCGCCGCGGAGGGCCGCACGGTCTTCGTGTCGAGCCACCTGATGAGCGAGATGCAGGACACCGCGGACCACCTCGTCGTCATCGGCCGCGGCAAGCTCATCGCCGACGCGCCCATCGACGAGGTCATCTCCGGATCCTCGATGAACTCGATGAAGGTCGTCACCACGCACCGCGACGTGCTGCAGAAGGAACTCCTGCGCACGGGCCTGAACGCCAAGGAACACCCCGAGGGCAACGCCCTTCTGGTGACCGGCGGTTCGCTGGAGGACATCGGCGCCACCGCGCACCGCCTGGGCCTGCCGATCTACGAACTCAGCCAGCGCAACGCGTCGTTGGAGCAGGCCTACATGGAGCTCACGGCGGCCAGCGTCGAGTACGAGGCGGCCGGCATCACCCAGGAACCGTCGGACGCGAAGCGATAGGAAGCCCGAAAGCCATGACTGCGACAGTCATTCCCAGCGACCGGACCAAGGGCAGGACCGAACTCAAGGGCGGCGGCCTGCGCGGCGCGCTCGCGTTCGAGTGGACCAAGCTCTGGACGGTCCGCTCCACCTGGTGGAACCTCCTCGCCGCCGTCGTCCTGATGATGGGCTTCTCCGCGATCGTCGGCATGTCCGCCGAGGCGAGCGCGAAGAACGGCGTCAGCGTCGCCGAACCGGCACCGCACGCGGCCACCGACGCCGTGCTGCTCGTGCAGCTGACCACCGTCATGCTCGCCACGCTGGCCATCACCAGCGAGTACGCGAGCCGGTCCATCCTGACCACCCTGCAGAGCGTGCCGGTCCGCAAGCGGATGTTCTTCGCCAAGTCGACGATCGTCACCGGCGTCGCCTTCGTCACCGGCATGGTGTTCAGTGCGCTCGGCACCCTCGTCGCCGCCCCGCTGATGGGCGACTACGGCGAGTTCACCGGCGGCGAGTTCGCCAAGACGGCCCTCGGCACCGGCGCCTACCTCGCGCTGCTCGCCCTGTTCACCGTCGGCCTCGGCACGATGATGCGCAGCGCGGCCGGCACCATCACCACCGTGATCATGATGCTGCTCGCGGTGCCGCAGATCATGTCGGTCGTCGGTGTGGACTGGCTCAAGGACGCGGCCGACTACATGCCCGGCAACGCGGGCGTCGTCCTGATGACCCAGGACACCGAGCCCTACAGCTCCGGCACCGCCCTGATCGTCCTTCTGGTGTGGACCCTGGTGACCTTCATCGGCGGTCGCACACTCCTCCGACGCCGGGACGCCTGACCATCCCCCGCAGGCTCCCGGTCCGAGTGGCCCGGGGGCGGTGCCGCCAACCCCCTTCGGCGGCGCCGCTCCCGGGCCGCTCCGTATGCCGACATCACCCGCCATCCCGCGATAACACACCAATAGGGCCCGCATACCCGGGACTTCGAGACTGACGGGGTGTCGGACCCGAACGCGTACCGAGCCGCAAGCGCCGCGCAGCAAGGCGTCTGGCTGGCCCATCAACTGGACCCCGCGAGCACCCTGTACCACTGCGGCGTCCGCATCGCCCTCGAAGGCCCCGGCCTCGACGTACCGCTGCTGCGCGAGGCCGTACGGCGCGCGATGGCCGAGACCGAGACGCTGCGCGCCCGGTTCCTGGCGTACGAGGACGAACTGCGCGTGCGGATCGCGGACGTGCCCGAGGAACCGCTGGCCGTCCTCGACCTGCGGGCCGAGCCCGAGCCCGCGGCCGCCGCCCGCGCATGGACCGACGCCGACCTCGCCGCCCCCATGGACCTGGCCCGCGGACCGCTCGCCGCGCACACCCTGCTCAGGCTCGCGGACGACCTGGCCTGGCTCCAGCTGCGCTACCACCACATCGCCCTCGACGGATACGGCCAGAGCCTCTACCTGCGCCGCCTCGGCGACCTCTACGGCGCGCTCGTCGCGGGCCGTGACCCGGGGGCAAGCCCCTTCGACCCGCTGGACCGGCTCCTCGACGAGGACGCGGAGTACCGCGCCTCGCCGCGCCACGAACGCGACCGCGCCTACTGGGTACGGGAGTTCGCCGACGCGCCCGCGCCCGTCACGCTCGCCGGACGCACCGCCGCACCCTCCGCGCGGGTCCTGCGCAGCGCCGTACGACTGCCCGCCGGGCGGGTGAGCGGGCTGCTCGACGCGGTGCCGGACGCGGCGGGCCGCTGGTCGCTGCTCGTCGTCGCCGCCACCGCCGCCTATCTGCACCGGATCGGCGGCGCCCGCGAGGTCGTCGTCGGACTGCCGCTCGCGGCCCGCGCCGGAGGGGCCGCCGCCACGACCCCCTCCATGGCGGTCAACGTGCTCCCGCTGCGCCTCGCCCTCGACGCCACGACGACGTTCTCCCGCCTCGTCGCCCAGACCCGCGGCAAGGTCAGTGAGGCGATCAGGCACCAGCGCCACCGCGGCGAGGAACTCCGTGCGGAACTCGGCCTGTCGGGCGCGTCGCAGGAGCTGTACGGCCCGTCCGTCAACACCGTCGCCTACGCGGAGGAACCGGCCTTCGCGGGCCTGCGCGCCACCCGCCACCAGGTCATGACCGGGCCGGTCAAGGATCTGTCGGTCGTCGCCGTCGGCACCCAGGACGCCGAAGGGGGAGTACTCCTCGAACTGGAGGCCAACCCCGCCGTGTACGACGAGGCCGACCTGGCCCGGCACCGCGACCGCTTCACCGCCTTCCTCGACGCGCTCGCCCGCACCCCCGACGAGCCGGTGGCCCGCGTCGACGTCCTCGACGACACCGAACGACGGCTCCTCGCGGCCTGGCGCGACACCACCACGGGCCCGCCCCCGCCCACGGAGAACCTCGCCCGGCTCTTCGCACGCCGGGCGGCCCGCCACGCGGACGCGATCGCCCTCGTCGACGCCGGGACGACCCTGACGTACGCGGAGCTGAACACCCGTGCCGACCGCCTCGCCCGGCACCTCACCGCGCAGGGAGTGGCCCCCGGCGACCTCGTCGCGATCCTGATGGAACGCTCGGCCCACCTGGTGGTGGCGATCCTCGCGACCCTGAAGGCGGGCGCGGCGTACGTGCCGCTGCACCGGGGCCACCCGGTGGAGCGCATCCACCAGATCCTCGACGACACGGGGTCCCGCGTCCTGCTGGTCGACGCGTCGACGGCGGAACACCCGGCGGCCGGCGGCGGGTTGACCGTGATCGAGGTGGGCTCCGGCACGGCGACGCCGGACGGAGCGGCTGCCGCGGAAGCCCACGCGGACGCGGATGTGCCCGGTGACGCCCTCGCCTACGTGATGTTCACCTCCGGGTCCACGGGGCGCCCCAAGGGCGTGGCGACCACGCACGCCAACGTGGCGGCCTTCGCGCTCGACCGGTGCTGGGACGACGACGTCGCCGCGTGCGTGGTCTTCCACGCCAACCACGCCTTCGACGCGTCGACGTACGAACTCTGGGTGCCCCTGCTGCGCGGCGGCCGGGTCGTCGTGGCGCCCGTGGAGCCGCCCACGGCGGAGCGCGTCGGACGGCTCGTCGCCGACCACAAGGCCACCAACTTCCACGCCACCGCCGGTCTTTTCCGGGTGCTCGCGCAGGAGGCGCCGCACATCTTCGCCGGGGTGCGGGAGATCTCCACGGGCGGCGACGTCGTCTCGGCCGACGCGATCCGCGCGCTCCAGCGGGCCTGCCCCGGCCTGGTGATCCGCTCCACCTACGGGCCGACGGAGACCACCGCCTTCGCCACCCACATCCCGTTCACCGCGCACGACCCGGTGCCCGACGCCGTGCCGATCGGGCGCCCCATGGACCACACCCGCACCCACGTCCTCGACGCCCTGCTGCGCCCCGTGCCGATCGGCGTCGCGGGCGAGCTGTACGTGGCGGGCGCGGGTGTCGCCCGCGGCTACTGGGGGCGTCCCGCGCTCAGCGCCGAGCGGTTCGTGGCCGACCCCTTCGGGGCGCCCGGTGAGCGCATGTACCGCACGGGAGACATCGCCCGCTGGCGCCACGACGGCACGCTCGACTACCTGGAGCGCGCCGACGACCAGGTCAAGATCCGCGGCTTCCGCATCGAGCTCGGCGAGGTGGAGTCGGCACTCAGGCGCCACCCGCAGGTCGGTCAAGTGGTGGCCCTCGTCCGGGAGTTCGGCGCCGCGGAGGAGACTCCTGGCGGGCGGCGGCAGGACGGCGTGGACAAGCGGCTCGTCGCGTACGTGGTGCCCGCGGGAGCGCCCGGATCCGCCGCCCCCGACCCCCGCGCCCTGCGCTCCGCCCTGGCCGGACAGCTGCCGGACTACATGGTGCCCGCGGCCGTCGTCGTGGTGGACGCCCTGCCGATCACCGCGAACGGCAAGCTCGACCGCGCGGCCCTGCCCGCCCCCGACTTCGGGGCACCGGCGCCGGGCCGGGAGCCCCGCACCCCGCTGGAGGCGGCCCTGTGCGGCCTCTTCGCCGACGTCCTCGGCGTCGACCGCGTCGGCATCGACGACAGCTTCTTCGACCTCGGCGGACACTCCCTGACGGCCACGCGCCTCGCGGGCCGGGTGCGCTCGGCGCTCGGCCTGGAACTGGAGATGCGGGCCCTCTTCGAGACGCCGACGGTCGCCGCGCTCGGCGCGGGCCTGTCCCGCGCGGAGCGGGCGAGGCCGCAACTGGCCCCGGCCGCCCAGCCCGACCCGCTCCCGCTGTCGTACGCGCAGCGCCGCCTGTGGTTCATCGAGCAGCTGGAGGGCCCGGGCGCCACCTACAACATGCCGCTGGCCCTGCGGCTGTCCGGACCGCTCGACCGCACGGCGCTCGGCCGGGCCCTCGCCGATGTGGCCGAGCGGCACGCGAGCCTGCGCACCGTCTTCCCCACAGGCCCCGACGGCAGACCCCGCCAGCGGATCCTGGCGGACCCGGCGCCGGTCCTCGCGCCGACCGTCGGCGACGCGGCCCCCGACGAACTGCCGGGGCTGCTCGCCGCCGAGGCCGCGCGCGGCTTCGACCTCACGCGGGACGTCCCGCTGCGCGCCACCCTGTGGCGGGGGGGGGGGGGGGCGGCCGGGCGGCGCCTAGGCGGCGATCGACACGCGGCCGCCGCCGCGGCGGTGCCGCCTCGTCCGCGCGCCCGGGCAGCCGCGCCCTCGG
>NZ_JBHYJI010000053.1:0-68334 GCF_042740435.1 Streptomyces sp. NPDC059002
GAGGCCGGGGTCTTCCAACTCGTGCCCGTCCGTCTCGAACGCGATCTCCCTCTCATCAGCCGGTGGATGAACGACCCCGCCGTGGCGGCCTTCTGGGAACTGGCGGGCCCCGAGACCGTCACCGAATCCCATCTGCGCCCCCAGCTCGACGGCGACGGCCGCAGCGTCCCCTGCCTCGGCGTGCTCGAAGGCACACCGATGAGCTACTGGGAGATCTACCGGGCCGACCTCGACCCGTTGGCCCGGCACTATCCCGCCCGTCCGCACGACACCGGAATCCACCTCCTCATCGGCGGTGTCGCCAACCGCGGTCGTGGGCTCGGCACTTCACTGCTGAGAGCCGTGGCCGACCTGGTGCTCGACCATCGCCCCGCATGCGCACGCGTCGTGGCAGAACCCGACCTGCGCAACACCCCCTCCGTCTCCGCATTCCTGAGCGCGGGCTTCCGCTTCTCCGCCGAAGTGGACCTGCCCGACAAACGAGCCGCGCTCATGGTCCGTGACCGGGCCCTGCGCGCCGTGCTCTGATCCGATCACTCCCCGTACACCGCTCGCCCCGATCCGGTTCCCTCCCTGAGGAGTCGCCGTGCCGAATCCGTCCGCCAGCCAGATGTCCCACCCCTCCGTCGCGCTCTTCGATCCACCCGAGCTGAACCAGGACAGGTGGCGCGAGGCGGGCCGCCGCATGCTCGCCAAGATCATCGGCGAATTCGCGTACGAGGAGATCATCCGGCCCGTGCCGGAAGCACTGGGCGAGGCGGACACCTACCGCCTCGACCTCGAACCCACCGAGCCGGGCCGGGCCCTGGCGCAGATCGGCCACTACGGCACGTACCTCACCTTCGGCGCTCGCCGCGGCGCGTACGGCAGTTGGTACGTGGACCCCGCAAGCCTGGCCCTCTCCGAGTGCGGCGAACAGCCCACCCCCTTCGGCGACCCGCTGCGCTTCCTCGCGCTCGCCCGCCGGACCCTCGGCCTCGACGGCGCCACACTCGGCCACCTCATCCGCGAGCTGAGCGTCACGCTCTGCGCCGACACCCGGCTCGACCACGCCGCGATCACCTCCGCCGAACTCGCCGAACTCGGCTACGCGGACCTCGAAGGACACCAGACGGGTCACCCCTGGCTCGTCCTCAACAAGGGACGCATCGGCTTCTCCGCCGGCGACACCGACCGCTGGGCGCCGGAAGCGCGCCGCACCACGACCCTGCCGTGGATCGCCGTCCACACGGACCTCGGCCTCTACCGCGGCGTCACAGGACTGGAGACCGCGCAGCAGCTCTACGACCGCGAACTCGCCCCCGCCACACAGGAAGCCTTCGCCGACTTACTGCGTGCACGCGGACTCGACCCCCACGCCTACCTGTACCTCCCGGTGCACCCCTGGCAGTGGGACGAGATCGTGCTGCCGCTCTTCGCCTCCTCCATCGCCGCGAACAGCATCGTGCCGCTCTGCAGCGACGGTGACCTGCGCCTTCCCCAGCAGTCCATCCGCACCTTCCTCAACACGTCCCGACCCGACCGGCACACGGTGAAACTGCCGCTCTCGGTCCTCAACACCCTGGTCTGGCGCGGCCTGCCGACCGCCCGCACGCTCGCGGCACCGGCCGTCACGGCATGGATGCACGAACTGCGCGACGGCGACCCCTTCCTGCGCGACGAATGCGGCGTGATCCTGCTCGGGGAAGTCGCATCGGTGGCAGTGGAGCACCCGGTGTACGACGCGCTGCCCGAAGTCCCGTACCAGTACAGGGAACTGCTCGGTGCCATCTGGCGCGAGCCCATCGCCCGGTACCTCGCCCCGGGGGAGCGTGCCCGCACACTGGCCTCCCTTTTGCACGTCGACCCGGACGGCAGGGCCTTCGTCACGGAGCTCGTGGAACGCTCGGGGCTGACTCCGGAGGCATGGCTGCGGCGGCTCTTCGCTTCCTTGCTGCCCCCGCTGCTCCACTTCCTCTACCGCTACGGCACCGTGTTCTCCCCCCACGGCGAGAACGCCATCGTCGTCTTCGACGACAACGACGTCCCTGCCCGGCTTGCCGTGAAGGACTTCGTGGACGACGTCAACGTCAGCGCCGAGGCCCTGCCGGAGCACGACTTCATGCCGGACGACGTACGTCATGTCCTGCTCACGGAGCCGCCCGGATTCCTCACCCAGTTCATCCACTCCGGCCTCTTCGTAGGCGTCTTCCGCTACCTCGCGCCGCTGTGCCAGGAACAACTGGGCGTCCCGGAGGCCGACTTCTGGTCCTTCGTCCGGGCCGAGATCCTCCGCCATCAGGCGCGTGCTCCGGAGATGAAGAAGCGGTACGAGATGTTCGACCTGCTCACCCCGCGGATCGAGCGGCTGTGCCTCAACCGGAACCGGCTCCATCTGGACGGCTACCGCGACCGCCCCGAGCGGCCGCACGCCGCCGTGCACGGGACCGTGCCCAATCCGCTCCATCAACCGTGATCGCGAGATTGTCAGTGGGGCACCGTAGGGTGGTCGCGCTATGACGAAGCCCTCCCTCCCCGAGCTCCTGCACGCCGCCGTCACCGCTGTCGGCGGCACGGAACGCCCTGGCCAGGTGTCCATGGCCGAGACCGTCGCCGAGGCGATCGACGACGGCTCCCACCTGCTCGTCCAGGCCGGCACCGGCACGGGCAAATCCCTCGGCTATCTCGTACCAGCCCTGGCGCACGGGGAGCGGGTGGTCGTCGCGACGGCCACCCTCGCCCTGCAGCGCCAGCTCGTCGAGCGGGACCTGCCGCGGACGGTGGAGGCCCTGCATCCGCTGCTGCGCCGCCGCCCCCAGTACGCGATGCTCAAGGGCCGCTCGAACTACCTCTGTCTGCACCGCCTCCATGAAGGCGTGCCGCAGGAAGAGGAGGAGGGCCTCTTCGACCAGTTCGAGGCCGCCGCACCCACCAGCAAGCTCGGTCAGGACCTCCTGAGGATGCGGGACTGGGCGGACGAGACCGAGACGGGCGACCGCGACGACCTCACTCCCGGAGTCTCCGACCGTGCCTGGTCGCAGGTGTCCGTCTCCTCCAGGGAGTGCCTCGGCGCCTCGAAGTGTGCCTACGGGGCGGAGTGCTTCGCCGAGGCCGCCCGCGAGCGCGCCAAGCTCGCCGAGGTCGTCGTCACGAACCACGCACTGCTGGCGATCGATGCCATCGAGGGCGCCCCGGTCCTGCCCCAGCACGAGGTGCTGATCGTGGACGAGGCCCATGAGCTGGTCTCCCGTGTCACCGGCGTGGCCACCGGCGAGCTCACTCCGGGGCAGGTCAACCGCGCCGTGCGCCGCGCCGCCAAGCTCGTCAACGAGAAGGCGGCCGACCAGCTCCAGACCGCTTCCGAGGGCTTCGAGCGGCTGATGGAGCTGGCCCTGCCCGGCCGCCTGGAGGAGATCCCCGAAGACCTCGGGTACGCGCTGATGGCCCTGCGCGACGCCGCCCGCACGGTCATCACGGCACTCGGCTCCACGCGCGACAAATCGGTCCAGGACGAGGACGCGGTCCGCAAGCAGGCGCTCGCCTCCGTGGAGTCGATCCACGACGTGGCGGAGCGCATCACGAACGGCTCCGAGTACGACGTCGTCTGGTACGAGCGGCACGAGCGCTTCGGTGCCTCCCTGAGGGTGGCGCCCATGTCCGTTTCGGGGCTCCTGCGCGAGAAGCTCTTCGCCGACCGTTCGGTGATCCTCACCTCCGCCACGCTCAAGCTCGGCGGCGACTTCAACGGCGTGGGTGCCTCGCTGGGCCTGGCCCCCGAAGGCACCGAGTCCGAGGACGCCCCCGTCTGGAAGGGACTGGACGTCGGCTCGCCCTTCGACTACGGCAAGCAGGGCATTCTGTACGTCGCCAAGCACCTGGCCCGTCCGGGACGCGAGGGCACGCGCAGCGACATGCTCGATGAGCTCGCCGAGCTGATCGAGGCCGCCGGTGGCCGCACACTCGGGCTGTTCTCGTCGATGCGTGCGGCCCAGAGCGCGGCGGAGGAGCTGCGGGGCCGCCTGGACATGCCCATCCTGCTGCAGGGCGAGGAGACCCTCGGCGAGCTGATCAAGGGCTTCGCGGCCGACGCGCAGACCTGTCTCTTCGGGACGCTCTCCCTGTGGCAGGGCGTTGATGTGCCGGGCGCCAGCTGCCAGCTGGTGATCATGGACAAGATCCCGTTCCCGCGCCCCGACGACCCGCTGATGAGCGCCCGCCAGAAGGCGGTGGACGAGGCGGGCGGTAATGGCTTCATGGCCGTCGCGGCGACCCATGCGGCCCTGCTCATGGCGCAGGGCGCGGGTCGTCTCGTACGCGCGTCGGGGGACCGCGGTGTGGTTGCCGTCCTGGACCCCCGCCTGGCCACCGCGCGCTACGGCAGCTACCTGAGGGCCTCGCTGCCGGACTTCTGGTACACGACGGACCGCAATCAGGTGCGCCGCTCCCTCGCCGCGATCGACGCCGCGGCGAAGGCGGACGAGGCGTAAGCGCTTCGCTGGAAGACCGGTGCCGAATCTGCGGGCCGGTTGTGGCTGGTCGCGCAGGTCCCCGTGCCCCTTGCGGGGCGCGGAACCGCACCGCACTTCGACAAGGGAACACAGCAGGGCCCCGGAACCGGCGCAGTTGGTCCCGGGGCCCGGTCAGGGGCGGAGTCTCACACCCGCCGCAGCACCGCCACGACCTTGCCGAGGATGGTGGCCTCGTCGCCGGGGATGGGCTGGTACGCGGAGTTGTGCGGCAGCAGCCACACGTGACCGTCTTCGCGCTTGAAGCGCTTGACCGTGGCCTCGCCGTCCAGCATCGCGGCCACGATGTCGCCGTTCTCGGCGACGGGCTGGCGGCGCACGGTGACCCAGTCGCCGTCGCAGATGGCGGCTTCGATCATCGAGTCACCGACGACCTTCAGTACGAAGAGCTCGCCGTCGCCGACGAGCTGCCGGGGGAGGGGGAAGACGTCCTCCACCGACTCCTCGGCGAGGATCGGCCCACCTGCGGCGATGCGTCCGACTAGCGGGACGTACGAAGCGGCCGGCTTGCCCGTGGTGTCGGTGGGCTGGCTGCTCGGCTGGTCCGAGCCGCGCACCTCGTACGCGCGCGGGCGGTGCGGGTCGCGGCGCAGGAAGCCCTTGCGCTCCAGCGCCATCAGCTGATGGGCGACCGAAGAGGTGCTGGAGAGGCCGACCGCCTGTCCGATCTCCCGCATGGACGGCGGATAACCCCGTCGCTGGACGGAGTCCCTGATGACCTCGATCACCCGGCGCTGCCGGTCGGTGAGCCCCGAGCTGTCGGCGCGGATTCCTGGAGGGCGGCCCGGCAGGGAGCGTGTGGGCTTGGGCCCCTCCTGGTTCGTGGCTGCGTCATTCATGGCATGCACCGGCTCGAGTCGGCTCTGGGAGCGGTCCTGGGCAGTGATGGTGGCACTGTCTGCGGTGGTGGTCACGTCGGTCGGCCCCTCTCGAGATGTTCTCTCCCTAGCTAGCCAACGGTAGTTGCTTTCGAAAGGTTGCGCCAAACACACGTTCGAGTGAAAAATCGCAGATTGCCTGACGTGATCATGTGTCCGGGTGTATGGCTAGCGCTCGGGCCGAATGGCAATTCGGTTCATTACGGTACGCTTCACCGCCGGGATGCTGACCCCCTCGGTGGAGCCCCCATAGTGCCATCCGGCGCCCCGTCAACCCGGCACCGGCCCCCTTTGCGGGTGGCGCGAGCGAAGGCCTCGTATGCCTGTCGCGGTCCGGGGCGGCGCGACACGCGATGGTGTCGGAAAAGCGGCCAAACCCCAGATCTAGTGGTTGGATTGCAACAGCAGCCCAGAAGTTGTGGTCCCTGGTCTTTCGAGGTCCTGGGGATCGCCTATGCTTGGGGCTGCTTCGAGGGCCCCGAGGGCCTGTTGAAGCTTATGAGTCGTGCCGTGAAGGAGGGTTGGGAGTTCCATGCACTGCCCCTTCTGCAGGCACCCCGACAGCCGCGTTGTCGACAGTCGCACCACTGACGACGGCACGTCGATCCGCAGGCGCCGCCAGTGCCCCGACTGCTCCCGTCGTTTCACGACCGTGGAGACGTGCTCACTGATGGTGGTCAAGCGCAGCGGCGTGACCGAGCCCTTCAGTCGTACGAAGGTCATCAACGGCGTCCGCAAGGCGTGCCAGGGGCGGCCGGTGACCGAGGACGCCCTCGCTCTGCTCGGCCAGCGGGTCGAAGAGGCGGTGCGCGCCACCGGAAGCGCCGAACTGACCACTCATGACGTGGGCCTTGCCATACTCGGCCCGTTGCAGGAGCTCGACCTCGTCGCCTACCTGCGCTTCGCGTCCGTGTACCGGGCCTTCGACTCGCTCGAGGACTTCGAGGCTGCCATCGGGGAGCTGAGGGAACAGCGGCTCGACGCCGAGCCGCGCGACGCGGACGGAGAGCGCGTCGTGAACGACTGCGGGCCCGGCGGGACTGTCGAAGTCCCGGTGCCCGCCACCGCCGCCGACTGACCGGCTGACCGACCGGCCGGCGGCGAACCAGACCTGTCGCGGGTGTCCTCTGTGATGCCCGCGACACCAGACACACATCCGTGCCACGGGAAGAACGTGGCACTTCAGGGCGTTTTAGCCTGATACAGGGAGGCGGCATGACCGAGACGACGAGCGGCCCGGCACGAGGTTCCCGCGCCAAGGGATCCAAGGCCAGCAAGGGTCTGCGTATCGAGCGCATCCACACGACCCCCGGCGTGCATCCGTACGACGAGGTGGCCTGGGAGCGCCGTGACGTCGTCATGACCAACTGGCGCGACGGCTCGGTCAACTTCGAGCAGCGTGGCGTCGAGTTCCCCGACTTCTGGTCGGTGAACGCGGTCAACATCGTCACCAGCAAGTACTTCCGCGGGGCCGTCGGCACCCCGCAGCGCGAGACCGGCCTCAAGCAGCTGATCGACCGCATCGTGAAGACGTACCGCAAGGCCGGCGAGGACTACAACTACTTCGCCTCGCCCGCCGACGCGGAGATCTTCGAGCACGAGCTGGCGTATGCCCTCCTGCACCAGATCTTCAGCTTCAACTCGCCGGTCTGGTTCAACGTCGGAACGCCCCAGCCGCAGCAGGTTTCCGCCTGCTTCATCCTGGCCGTCGACGACTCCATGGAGTCGATCCTCGACTGGTACAAGGAAGAGGGCATGATCTTCAAGGGCGGCTCCGGCGCCGGCCTGAACCTCTCCCGCATCCGTTCCTCCAAGGAACTGCTGTCCTCCGGAGGCAACGCCTCGGGTCCCGTCTCCTTCATGCGCGGTGCCGACGCCTCCGCCGGAACCATCAAGTCCGGTGGCGCCACGCGCCGCGCGGCCAAGATGGTCATCCTCGACGTCGACCACCCCGACATCGAGGGCTTCATCGAGACCAAGGTGAAGGAAGAGGAGAAGATCCGCGCCCTGCGCGACGCGGGCTTCGACATGGACCTGGGCGGCGACGACATCACGTCCGTCCAGTACCAGAACGCCAACAACTCGGTCCGCGTGAACGACGAGTTCATGAAGGCCGTGGAGACCGGTTCGAAGTTCGGTCTGCGCGCCCGCATGACCGGTGACGTCATCGAGGAGGTCGACGCCAAGTCGCTCTTCCGCAAGATGGCCGAGGCCGCCTGGGCCTGCGCCGACCCCGGCATCCAGTACGACGACACCATCAACGCCTGGCACACCTGCCCGGAGTCCGGCCGCATCAACGGCTCGAACCCGTGCAGCGAGTACATGCACCTGGACAACACGTCCTGCAACCTCGCCTCGCTGAACCTGATGAAGTTCCTGAAGGACGACGGCAAGGGCACCCAGTCCTTCGACGCCGAGCGCTTCTCGAAGGTCGTCGAGCTGGTCATCACCGCGATGGACATCTCCATCTGCTTCGCGGACTTCCCGACCCAGAAGATCGGCGAGAACACCCGCGCCTTCCGCCAGCTGGGCATCGGCTACGCCAACCTCGGCGCCCTGCTCATGGCCACCGGCCACGCGTACGACTCCGACGGCGGCCGCGCCCTCGCCGGTGCCATCACCTCGCTGATGACGGGCACGTCGTACAAGCGCTCCGCCGAGCTCGCGGCGGTCGTCGGCCCCTACGACGGCTACGCCCGCAACGCGACGCCCCACAAGCGCGTCATGAAGCAGCACGCCGACGCCAACGCCTCGGCCGTCCGCATGGACGACCTGGACACCCCGATCTGGGCCGCCGCCACGGAGGCCTGGCAGGACGTGGTCCGCCTCGGCGAGAAGAACGGTTTCCGTAACTCCCAGGCGTCCGTCATCGCCCCGACCGGCACCATCGGTCTCGCGATGTCCTGCGACACCACGGGCCTGGAGCCCGACCTCGCCCTGGTGAAGTTCAAGAAGCTCGTCGGCGGCGGCTCGATGCAGATCGTCAACGGCACCGTGCCGCAGGCCCTGCGTCGCCTGGGCTACCAGGAGGAGCAGATCGAGGCGATCGTCGCCCACATCGCCGAGAACGGCAATGTGATCGACGCCCCCGGTCTGAAGACCGAGCACTACGAGGTCTTCGACTGCGCCATGGGTGAGCGCTCCATCTCCGCGATGGGCCACGTCCGCATGATGGCCGCGATCCAGCCGTGGATCTCCGGCGCCCTCTCCAAGACGGTCAACCTTCCGGAGACCGCCACCGTCGAGGACGTCGAAGAGGTCTACTTCGAGGCCTGGAAGATGGGCGTCAAGGCGCTCGCCATCTACCGCGACAACTGCAAGGTCGGCCAGCCCCTCTCGGCCAAGAAGAAGGACGACGAGAAGGCCGAGATCACCGAGAAGACCGAGGACACGATCCGTGCCGCGGTCGAGAAGGTGGTCGAGTACCGCCCGGTCCGCAAGCGCCTTCCGAAGGGCCGTCCCGGCATCACGACCTCCTTCACGGTGGGTGGCGCCGAGGGCTACATGACCGCCAACTCCTACCCGGACGACGGTCTCGGTGAGGTCTTCCTGAAGATGTCCAAGCAGGGCTCGACCCTCGCGGGCATGATGGACGCCTTCTCCATCGCCGTCTCGGTCGGTCTGCAGTACGGCGTGCCCCTGGAGACGTACGTTTCCAAGTTCACGAACATGCGCTTCGAGCCGGCCGGCATGACGGACGACCCGGACGTGCGGATGGCGCAGTCGATCGTCGACTACATCTTCCGCCGCCTGGCGCTGGACTTCCTGCCCTTCGAGACCCGCTCCGCGCTCGGCATCCACTCCGCCGAGGAGCGCCAGCGTCACCTGGAGACGGGTTCGTACGAGCCCGCCGAGGACGAGGTCGACGTCGAGGGTCTGGCCCAGTCCGCCCCGCGGCAGACCGAGTCCCTGAAGGCGGTCTCCACGCCGAAGGCCGAGGCCGAGGCGCCGAAGCCCGCCCCGCAGCAGGCGCACACCAGCGCCGAGCTCGTCGAGATGCAGCTGGGCATCCAGGCCGACGCCCCGCTCTGCTTCTCCTGCGGTACGAAGATGCAGCGCGCCGGCTCCTGCTACATCTGCGAGGGCTGCGGCTCGACCAGCGGCTGCAGCTGACCTTGCGGGGTCGGGCCGGATGCGCCTCCGGCCCGGCCCGCGCGGGTAGCTGACCAGCAGCGCATGAAGGGGACCGACGCAGCGTCGGTCCCCTTCGTCGTGCCCGCAGAGCTCGTGGCGGTGCATCGGTGCAGCGGTGCACCGGCGGGTCCAGGGCGACGGCGACGCCCCTTCAGCGCCGTGTCAGAGCTCGCTCCCCATGAGCGCGGCGAACGACGTCGGGTCGGTGTCGAAGCCCCGGACGGCCTCGCGGAACAACCATGCTCCGGACTCGTCCCGGGTGAACTCGGCGATGGTCGACGCGGTGGACCGGGCGACCTCGGCCAGGTCGCTCAGCGCCAGGTCGGTGTGGCCCTCGCGGATCCGGACGGCCGTGTTCGCGATGTCGCCGAACACCTTCTGCTCCTCGTGCTGCTGTATCGCCACCCCGACCACGACCCGGGAGTACGCGGGGGAGAGCCGGTCGAGCTCCAGGGTCATGACCTCGTCGAAACCGAAGCCCTGTCCGGTCCTGCTGTCGCGGTTGAGCGTGATCGTGCCGTCCGGCGAGCGGCTGTCGAAGTGCACGAGATACACAGGGCTGCCGTACGGGTCTTCCTTCGCGTACGTCGCGGCGATGATGTCGAGATCGTTCTGTGGCTCGCCGGCCGGGCTCGGATCCCATTTCAGACCGACTTCGACCTTCCGGATCCCCTTGCTGACACTGCTCACCGGACTTCCCCCTCCTCGTGCCCTGCCGCTGCGCATTCACCACGCAAGTCCATGGCACACGCTACGACCTACGACTGACAACGTCGTAGCTTCCCTGGTCAGAAGTGGTCAAGTGCACCGGCAGCGGGGCGGGTTGGCGCCCGATGCGGCGATATGGATCATTGCTCCATGACATGGAACGGGGAAGAGCTCGATATCGACGCCTACTTGGTGCGGCTCGGGCACACGGGGGAGACGAAGCCGGATCTGGAGACCCTGCGTGCGCTGCACCGGGCGCATGTGGCGGCGATCCCCTTCGAGAACCTGGAGATGATGCTCGGCCGTCCGGTCCCGCTGGACCTGGCGGCGCTCCAGGACAAGATGGTGCGCCGACGGCGGGGCGGCTACTGCTACGAACAGAACCTGCTCTTCGCGGCGGCCCTGGAGCGCATCGGCTTTACGGTCACGGGACTTGGCGCCCGGGTCAGGGCCGGCGCGTCGTCCACGCGCGCGGTGACGCACATGCTCCTCAAGGTCGAGGCGGACGGTGAGGAGTGGCACTGCGACGTCGGCTTCGGTGCCGACGGGCTGCTGGAGCCGATCCCGCTGCGTGCAGGGGGCGAAGTGCGGCAAGGAGAGTGGCGTTTCTCGATCGAGGGGGAGGCCGACGGGGTTCTGGTGCTGCGGACGTGGCAGTCCGGCGGATGGTTCGACCTCTACGCGTACACGCAGGAACGGCGCCTGCCCGTCGACTACGTAGTGATGAACCACTACACCTCGACCCACCCCAGGTCGTCGTTCATCCGCCGCCCGGTGGTGCAGAGGGCCGCCCCGGACGTGCGGCGCGGGCTGGTGGGTGATCAGCTGACGGTGGCGCGTCCGGGCGGTTCGGTGGACGAACGAAGCGTTCCTGTGGACGAATTGACGGATGTTCTCGTTCGGGAGTTCGGTATCGAACTGGATGCTGAGGAGACGGCCGAGCTGATCCGGGTGCACTACGCCGGAGCGTGACCCGGGCCACGCTCCGCGCCGTACGATGGCGCGGTGCTGGTCAAGTGGATTCGCTGCACCGTTGTCGACCGTCGGGGGTTCGAGCGAGGGCAGCGAAAGTGGGCGGGGCTGTTGGGGGAGCCGGGGTTCCGAGGGCAGGGCGGGGGGTGGAGCCGGGGACGGCCGGGGGTGGCCCATGTCTTCGCCTTCTGGGAGAGCCGCGCCTTCTACGACTCCTTCATGGCCCGCGCGCACGACCGCCTTGCGGCAGCGCAGGGAGGCACCTACAAGAACCTCCAGGCCAAGCTCTTCGACCACCGCTTCGATGTGAAGACGGGATTCGAACCGCGCTTCACGGACGCCGACGTGGTGCGCGTGGCGCACTGCCGGGTCCGTGAAGCGCGCGTCGACCACTTCGCGTTGATGCAGGAGAAGGTGTGGAACCCGGCGATGGCGGGATCGCCGGGGATGGTGCGCGGCTTCTTCGGAGAGGCGCCCGGACATGAGTTCCTGGTGCTTTCCATGTGGCAGTCGGCCGCGGAGCACGGGAAGTACCGGGCCGAGCGGGTGGAGCGTCTTTCGCTGCGGGCCCAGACGGCCGCCGATGTCTCGGCTCTCGCGGGTGACATCGTTCAGCTGGAGCCGTCCTGGACGGTGTGACCGTTCAGTGCCTGTTGTAGGCACCGGCGCGAGTGGCGGCGATGGCTGCCGCTGCCGACTGGTCGGCGAGTTCCGCGTCGACCGGCTCGCGGGTGATGAACACACGAAGCAGAAGCGGTGCGGACACCGCGCGGACCAGGGCCGCCGCGTCGACGTCCGTGTCCGCCTCCCCGCGCTCCACGGCGCGGGCGACCACCGCCTCGCAGCGGGTGAACCGCTCGGCGTAGAAGGCGTGCAGGGCATCCGCGGCCCGCTGCGACTGGAAGGCCGCCGCGACGAACGCGGTGGGCGCCGAGGCCGCCGCGCTGTCGGAGAACGAGTCGACCACCTCGCGGGCGAGCTCACGCAGGTCGCCCTCCAGGCTCCCGGTGTCCGGCGGGACCCACGCGTCCTCGCCCGCCATGTCCAGGGCGTCGGCGACCATCCCTTCGAGGCTGCCCCAGCGGCGGTACAGCGTGGTCTTGTGCACGCCGGAGTGATCGGCGACGTACTCGACGGTGAGGCCCGGATAGCCGTGGTCGGCGAGGCCGCTGAGCACGGCGTCGCGGACGGCGGCACGGGTGCGGGCCGTGCGGCCGCCCGGGCGCCGGGTGCCGGGCGCGGGCGTCGCCGACCCGGGCTCGGTGGGCGCCGTCGCTTCCCCGGGAGACGACGGCCGAGCCGCCGATACCTCGTCGTGGCTCGCCCCTCGAGCGCTGTGACCAGCTGGAACAGGCTTGTCCGTCATTGATCTTCCTTCTTCGCCGTCTCACGCGAGACATTCAATCGCTACTGCTGTTGCGTTAGTGCGGTCACCGTGTCACACTTATCGTAATGCGACGAACGTTGCGTTTGCTTGAGGTGGATGCGAATTCGGGGGTGCTCTTGCCTACTCAGATCTCGCTGCATGGGGTGACCAAGGCGCGCGGTGAACGGCTGTTGCTCGACGATGTGTCCCTGGCGATCCGCCCGGGCGAGCGCATAGGTGTCGTGGGGGAGAACGGCGCAGGGAAGTCCACGCTGCTCCAGCTGATGTCCGGACACCAACTGCCCGACGAGGGCGAGGTGGTGACCGTCGCCGAGCGTGGGACGGGGCTTCTCGCGCAGACTCCGCAACTGCCTCCGGACAGCCGCGTCGGAGACACGATCGACGCCGCGCTGGGCGAACTGCGTTCCATGGAGCAGCGTTTGCGCGAGCTCGAAGCCGACCTGGGTTCCGCCGCCGAGCAGGCCCTGGCCGAGTACGGAGAACTGCTCACGGCCTTCGAACTGCGTGGCGGCTACGAGGCGGACGCGCGCGTGGACAAGGCGATGCACGGACTGGGGCTCGGGCACATCGACCGGGACCGGATCCTGGGCAGCTTGTCCGGTGGTGAGCAGGCCAGGCTCGGCCTGGCCTGCCTCATCGCCGCGGCCCCCGAGGTCATGTTCCTGGACGAGCCGACCAACCACTTGGACGAGGGAGCGCTGGACTGGCTGGAGGACGCGCTCTCGGCCCATCGAGGGACGGTGATCGCGGTCTCCCACGACCGCACCTTCCTGGAACGCGTCGCCACCGCGATCCTCGAAGTGGACGCCGACCGCCGTTCGGTCGTGCGCCACGGGGGCGGCTATCAGGGCCTGCTGGCGGAACGGGCCGCCGCACGGCTGCGCTGGGAGCAGGAGTACGCGGACTGGTGCGCGGAGACGAGCCGCCTCCAGGAGTTCATGGCGACCACCGCCCATGCCGTCGCCGGGGGCCGCGGCATGAAGGACAACAACAAAATGGCGTACGACCGGGCCGGAGGCCGTGTCCAGGCCTCGGTCGCCGGGCGGGTGCGCAACGCACAGGAACGACTTCGTCGGCTGCGCGAGCAGCCCGTGGCCACACCGCCCGAGCCGCTGCGCTTCACCGCGCGCCCGGTCGCGGGAGCGGCCGAAGGAGCGCTGGTGACCCTGCGGGGCGTACGAGTGGGCGAGCGCCTCGCCGTGGATGAGCTCACGGTGTCGGCAGGCGAACGCCTGCTGATCCACGGGGGCAACGGAGCGGGCAAGTCCACGCTGCTGCGGACGATGGCAGGTGTACTGGAACCGGACGAAGGCACGGTCGTCCGCAGAGGCCGCATCGGGTATCTCGCCCAGGAGATACCGGTGCGCGGACCTGCAGAACGAGTCCTTGAGGTGTTCGGCAGAGGTCTGGCGCTCACCGAGGAGGAGCAGGCGGAACTGCTCCTGTCATACGGACTGTTCCGGCCCCGCGACCTCCACGTCCCGGTGGGCTCGCTCTCCGCCGGGCAGCGCCGGAGGCTGGCCCTCGCCCGGCTCCTCGCCAGGCCCGCCGACCTGCTGCTGCTCGACGAGCCGGCCAACCACCTGGCGCTCGGCCTGGTCGAGGAACTGGAGGCGGCGCTGGACCAGTGGACGGGAGCCCTCGTCGTCGTCTCGCACGACCGACTGCTGCGGCGACGCTTCACAGGCCGAATACGCCGGATGGAGTCCGGACGGCTACCCGACTGAGCCGCTCTGCAGGCAGCCGATCTAGGGTCTCCCTATGGCACGCCCGCGGCGCATCATCCTGGTCCGGCACGGCGAGTCGGCCGGAAACGCCGACGACACCGTGTACGAGCGCGAGCCCGACCACGCTCTCGCGCTCACCGAGACGGGGTGGTCCCAGGCGCGCGACACCGGAAAGCGCCTGCGGGAGGTGATCGGCCGGGAACGGGTGAGCGTGTACGTCTCGCCGTACCGCCGCACCCACGAGACCTTCCAGGCGCTGCGGCTCGACCCGGAGCTGGTGCGCGTACGGGAGGAGCCGAGGCTGCGGGAGCAGGACTGGGGCAACTGGCAGGACAGGGACGACGTACGGCTGCAGAAGGCCTATCGCGATGCGTACGGACACTTCTTCTACCGCTTCGCGCAGGGCGAGTCCGGAGCCGACGTCTACGACAGGGTGGGGGCTTTCCTGGAGAGCCTCTACCGGAGCTTCGAAGCCCCGGACCATCCGCCGAACGTCCTGCTGGTCACCCACGGGCTGACCATGCGGCTCTTCTGCATGCGCTGGTTCCACTGGTCGGTGGCCGAGTTCGAGTCGCTGTCCAACCCGGGGAACGGCGAGATGAGGATGCTCGTGCTCGGGGACGACGGCAAGTACACGCTGGACCGGCCGTTCGAACGCTGGCGTGAACCCGAGCCGTACGGCGTCACCGGATAGAGTGGCAGGGCGATGACCGCTGACTCCTCTCCCGACCGGCGCCTGGAGCGCGCTCTGGCCAGCCTGCGCGGACTGGCGGTGGGGGACGCGCTGGGCTCACAGTTCTTCGTGCCGGCGCACTACCCACTGCTCAAGCACCGACAGCTGCCTGACGCCCCCTGGCAGTGGACCGACGACACCGAGATGGCCTGTTCCGTGCTGGCCGTCCTCATCAAGCACCGCCGGATCGACCAGGACGCGCTTGCCCTGTCCTTCGCCGAGCACCACGACTTCGACCGGGGCTACGGCCCTGCGGTGAACCGGCTGCTGAGGCAGGTCCGCGAGGGCGGGGACTGGCGGGAGCTGGCCTCCGCACTCTTCAAGGGGCAGGGGTCCTGGGGGAACGGCGCGGCCATGCGGATCGCGCCGCTCGGGGCCTGGTACGCGGACGACCCGGAGCAGGCGACCCACCAGGCGGAGATCTCCGCCTACCCCACGCATCAGCACCGCGAGGCCGTCGTGGGGGCCATGGCAGTGGCCGCGGCCGCGGCATTGACGGCCGCGCCCGCGGGGCCGCCCACACCGAAGGCGCTGCTCGACGGCGTCATCGCTCTGGTGCCGCGCAGTGCCGTGGCGGCGGGGCTGCGCCGGGCGCGCGACATGCTCGACTACGGGGACTCGGCGACGGTCGCCGCAGTCCTGGGGTGCGGCCGCCGTACGACGGCCCATGACACGGTGCCCTTCGCGCTGTGGTCGGCCGCCCGCGGTCTCGGTGCGTACGAGCGCGCCATCTGGGACACCGCTCAGGTCGGCGGCGACATGGACACGACGTGCGCCATCGTGGGTGGCGTGATCGCAGCCGCCGACGATGGAGCGCCGCCCGCCGAGTGGCTCCGGCGGACCGAGGCATTGCCCGACTGGGTTCCTGTCGGCGCGGGCTGAACCTCGGGCGTGGGTGGCCCGGAGGTACCGTCACGGTCCTGCCACAGGGGAGCCCGGGAAGGAAGGCGTCGACGGCTCCCAGCTAGTCTGGGACGGGCCGCGAGTTGATCTTGACTTGCGTGCGTTGAACGAGATGCCGGTCCCCACGGCCCGCGGTCATGTGTACGTGGCGTGAGGTGCGCGTGCGGGCCGGCCGGGAGGGGGTCCCGTGTCCGACACACCAACCAGACACGACGGTTCAGACGCATCTGAACCGTCCGATGCGCAAGCTCTGTCCGATGTGCCAACTCTGTCCGATGCGCCGGCGCCGTCAGGTGTCGAAGAGCCGCGCGTCGAATCGGCAGCCGCCACAGCTGCCACAGCCGCCGCCAGCGGTGGCGAGGCCGCCGGCGGTGCAGGTGGCAAGGGGGAACCCCAGGACGCAGTGCCGGACTCTGCGCCAGGGAACCCCGTGCCGGGCTCCGCGCCAGGGAACCCCGCGCCGGGCCCCGCTCCATGGCCGACCCCGGGATACACATTTCCTGGCCCGCGCCCCGGGTGGGACTACCCGGCGTCCACTCGTACGCCGCTGCTCGCCGATCTGCGGGCCGACCCGCCCGGCCCTGTCCGTGCGGCGACGCTCTGCGCGGTGCTCGCCACCGGTGTCCTGAGCATGCTGCTCCTCGGCGACGGGCTGGCGCTCAACCTGCTGATCGTCGCCGTGCCAGCCACGCTCGCCGCCTACTTCGCCGCGCAGACGGCTGGTCGCAGACCGCGCGCCTGGTCGCTGACGTGGGCCATCGGTGGCCTCGCGCTGCTGATCGTGCCCGCGCTGCGCGACGCGGGATGGCCGTCGTTCCTGGCGATCGTCTCCGCGATCGCCCTCGGCTCGCTCGCGCTCCACGGCTGCCGGACCTGGCTCGGCGTGCTCCTGAGCCCTCTCGGCATCTTCGACGCTGTCTTCACCGGAGTCCGGTGGGGCTGGCGCGGGCTGCGTGAGCGCGCGGGGAGTGCGCGCGGCCTCGGTCCCGTGCTGCGCGCGATCGCGGTGGCCGCTGTGCTGCTCCTGGTCTTCGGAGCACTGTTCGCCGGTGCCGATGCCGCCTTCGCGGATCTGCTCGGCGATCTGATACCCGACGCCTCCGTCGCGGGCAGCCCCTGGCGCTTTCTGCTCCTGGTCGTAGGTGTGGTCGGAGCGTTGGCGGCCGCACACACGGCCGCCTCTCCGGTGCGCTGGGACCGGCTCGTGGTGAATCCAGGCCGGGCGCGCGGCCGGGTCGAGTGGGCGCTGCCGCTGATCGTGCTCAACGTGCTGTTCGCGGCGTTCAACGCGGTCCAACTGGCCGTGCTCTTCGGCGGGTACGACGCGGTGCTCGACAAGACCGGACTGTCGTACTCCGCCTATGCGCGGCAGGGATTCTGGCAGCTGCTCTTCGTCACCCTCCTGACGCTCCTCGTCATCGTCTTCGCGCTGCGCTGGGCCCCGCGCTCCGACGCCCGGGACCGGACGCTGGTGCGCGGGGTGCTCGGCACCCTCTGCGTACTGACGCTCGTCGTGGTGGCGTCCGCGGTGCGCCGCATGGACATGTACGTAGAGGCGTACGGCCTGACCAGGCTGAGGATCTCGGTGGTGGCCGGAGAGCTCTGGCTCGGCGTGGTCATCCTGTTGATCATGGCCGCGGGGGTCTGGGGCGCCCGGTGGCTGCCGCGTGCCGTCGCCGCGAGCGCGGCGGCCGGTGTGCTGGCCTTCGGCCTGCTGTCACCCGACGCACTGATCGCCGAACGCAATGTGCAGCGCTATACGGAGACCGGCAAGTTCGACTTCGACTACGCGCGGCAGTTGTCCGCCGATGCGGTCCCGGCCCTGGACAAGCTGCCGGAGCCCCAGCGCTCCTGCGCCATCGAGGCCGTCATGGATGGCCTCGGGGCGGAGAGCGGCCCGTGGTACGCGACGAGCCTGGGGGAGTCCCGGGCCCGGCGGATCGTGGAGGAACGGCCGCCTTCGGCGCCTCCGGGATTCTGCGACGGGACGAGCACCGACAGCACCTACCGCTAGGAGCGCACCACTGCGTACTGCCCATGACGCCACCCGATGCCGATGGCATCGGATGGAGCCTGAGAGTGCCTGCGGGTGCCGGGCCTGCCTTCCGCCGTCGGCCCGGCACCCGAGGTTTCGGGTCCGCCCCGTCAGCCGCCCGCAGGGCCTGCCGCGCTTGCAGTGCCGGCGAGTGCGTCGAGGTCGCTCTTGCGTACGCGGATCACCAACAGGGCGGTGACCAGGGCGAGTACGGCCATCGCGGCAGCGGGTATGAAGGCGGTCGAGATGCCCTCGGAGAGGACCTCGTGGCTCCAAGGGGCCGGGAGTTCGTGGGTCTTGGCGAATGCGGCCTTCTGTTCGGGCGAGGCATGCGCCATGAAGTCCTGCACCTGCTTCTCGGCTTCATTGCGGCTGGCGGTACCGAACACCGTGGTCAGGATGGAGAGGCCGAGCGAACCGCCGACCTGCTGTGTGGCGTTGAGCAGGCCGGATGCTGCGCCCGCTTCGTGAGGGGCGACTCCGGAGACCGCTGTCAGGGTCAGCGTCACGAAGTTCAGACCCATGCCGAAGCCGAACAGCAGCATCGGGCCGAGCACGCCACCGACGTACGAACTGTCCGGGCTGATCAGGGTCTGCCAGCCGAGTCCGACGGCGACGATGATCGAACCACTCACCATGAACGGCTTGGGACCGAGCACCGGAAGGAACTTTTGCGACAGGGCGGCGCCGACGGCGATCACGACCGTCACCGGCAGGAAGGCGAGGCCTGCTTCGATCGGGCTGTAGTCCAGGACGTTCTGCACGAAGAGCACGATGAAAAAGAACATGCCGAACATCGCCGCGGCCAGGCTCAGCATGATCACGTACGTGCCCGAACGGTTGCGGTCGGCGAACATCCTGAGTGGAGTGATCGGTTCCTTCGCCCGGTTCTCGACCAGCGCGAAGGCCAGGAGCAGGACGACCGCCGCTCCGAACGACGCCAGGGTGAGCCCGTCACGCCAGCCTTCCTCGGACGCGCGGATGAATCCGTAGACCAGGGAGGCCATGCCTGTCGTCGAGGTGAGCGCGCCAAGGAAGTCGAAGCGGCCAGGGTGGCGCTCGGATTCGTTGATGTAGAGCGGGGTGAGTACGGCGATCAGGATGCCGATGGGCACGTTCACGAACAGGACCCAGCGCCAGTTGAGCCACTCGGTGAGCATGCCGCCCGCGAGCAGGCCGATGGCTCCGCCACCCGCGGACACGGCGGCGAAAACGCCGAATGCCCGGTTCCGCTCCGGGCCTTCGGGGAAGGTCGTGGTGATGAGCGCCAGCGAGGTGGGAGACGCGATCGCACCGCCCACGCCCTGCAGGACGCGCGCGGCCAGCAACTGCCACGGCTCCTGGGCGAATCCGCCGAGGAGCGAGGCGAGGGTGAAAAGGAGGATGCCGGTCATGAAGACACGGCGACGGCCCAGGATGTCGCCCGCGCGGCCGCCGAGCAGCAGCAGGCCGCCAAAGGTGAGGGTGTAGGCACTGACGACCCAAGTGAGGTCGGTCGTCGAGAATTTGAGCGCGCCCTGAATGTGGGGCAGCGCGATGTTCACAATCGTCGCATCCAGGACCACCATGAGTTGGCAGGCCGCGATGACGGTGAGCGCTATGCCGGGGTGGCCTTCTCTGCGGGCGGCCCCGGGCTTCTGATCGTGCGTCAATTGAGAGGTGGTCATCATGATCCCCCGCAAGCGCCTTAGTGAACGGTTCCGTTCACTGTCTTGAATTACGGTAGTGACTCCCCCTCAGTGAACGCAAGCGTTCACTACGGCTTCCTCGTTCGCTCAACGGAGAGAAAAAGATGGTTACTTCGCGCTGGACGGCTGTTCCCGCTCGGACGGCTTCGCCGCGTCGCCGGGGGCCCGTCCTCGAGCGAGCCATCCTCGAGGCAGCCCTTGATCAGCTCAGTACGGTCGGCTGGAGCGGGCTGACCATGGAGGGCGTGGCCGCGGGCGCGCAGACGGGGAAGGCCGCGGTGTACCGCCGCTGGCCGTCCAAAGAAGATCTCGTCGTGCATGCGCTGCAGGCCGGACTGCCCCGGTTCGACAGTGTTCCGGACCTCGGAAGTGTCCGGGAAGATCTTCTTCAGTTGTGCAGGCAGATGCGCGAGACGATGTACTCGCGCCCCGGATTCGCCCTGCGTGCGGTGCTTCACGAATGCGACACGGCAACGGCTGAGCGCTTCCATGACGTGATCTTCGAAGGCGTCATCGAGCCGAGCGTGAAGCTGATCAAGGAGGTCGTGCGGCGCGGAATGGAGCGCGGAGAGGTGCGTTCCGGAGGGGGAGACTCTTATGTGTGTGATGTCATTCCGGCCATGCTCATGTACCGCTCCAAGGTGTGCGGGAGCGAATGGTCGGACGAGGAATTCGAGGCTCTGATCGACCAGGTGATGGTGCCGATGCTGCGTCGCTGAGGCGTCGGCCGCGCTGCTCCGGGCGAGCGGTGAAGGTGTCGGTCGGGGTCTCTCGCGGGAGGTGTCGGCGCGGGCTCCGGAGCGACTCGGCAAGCCTGGGTGTCGCAGGTGGCGTCCGGCGGCGTACGCTGTCTGGCGCCATGCCGTACGAAGCACCCACCCACACCGTCGAGCGCTCCCTGCGCGCCACCACCGGAGCGAAGATCGTCGCCGGTGTCGACGAAGTCGGGCGCGGCGCGTGGGCGGGCCCGGTCACCGTCTGTGCGGCGGTCACGGGACTGCGCAGGCCGCCCGAAGGGCTCACCGACTCCAAGCTGATCAGCCCCAAGCGGCGCACCGCGCTCGCGGAGGAGCTGGAGAGCTGGGTCACGGCGCATGCTCTCGGGCACGCTTCGCACGAGGAGATCGACGAACTGGGGATGACGGCCGCGCTGCGGCTCGCCGCGGTGCGTGCTCTGGAGGGGCTGCCGGTCCGGCCGGACGCGGTCATCCTCGACGGGAAGCACGACTACCTGGGGACTCCCTGGCAGGTTCGTACGGTGATCAAGGGCGACCAGTCCTGTATCGCCGTCGCCGCGGCTTCAGTGATCGCCAAGGTCCGGCGCGACAAAATGATGGCCGAACTGGGCATCGAACATGCAGACTTCGGTTTTGCGGCCAACGCCGGCTATCCGTCGCCGGTGCACAAGGCCGCGCTGGAGGAGCGGGGCCCCACCCCGTACCACCGGCTTTCGTGGGCGTATCTTGATGCGCTGCCCCAGTGGCGGCACCTCAAGAAGGCCCGCAGCTGGGCGGACGGAAAAGTTCCGGAAATCGAGGGTCAGCTCGGCTTTGAGTTCTGACGCTTTTCCGGCACTTCCGGTCGCACTCATGTGCCACCCGCCGACGCGAGTCGCATCGGCGTTTGATAGACAACACTTCATGCCTCTCATTCCCGAGGAGCCTCAGATTCACGAGAGTGCCCAGGGTCCCCGCGCCACGCCGGCCAGCGGCCGCACCGCGCCGACCCCCCGCCCCGTACCCGGCCCGCGTCCCGCGGCTCCGCCGCGTCCCGGCCGTCCGGGTCCTGCCCGGCCGATGCCTCCCGCGCAGCGCACGTCGCGCGACTCGGCCGCCAAGCCTGGGCCGTCCGCCCCGGCTGCTTCCGGTCCCTCTACTTCCGGTCCTTCCACCTCCGGAGCGTCCGCCGACGGTGCTGCCACCGCTTCGGTCCCGCAGATCCAGCTGATCCCGGCCTCGGTCGAGGGTGCGCTGGACGCGGCCGAAGAGGCCGTCGACCTGCTCCTCGACTCCGGGCGCGCGCCCGGAGACGTCCTGGTGATCACCACCGGCGAACCGCACCCGTGGGCCACGCATGAGCTGTCCTTCGGCGAGGCCGCCTACTGGGCTCAGCACGACGCGGGCGACGACGTCTTCTACGCCGACGCCGCCGCTCTCGCCCGTGCCGCGGCCCGTCCCGTGGTCGTCGTCGCCCTCAACGGCGGCAGCGAGGAGATCGCGGTCGGCGCCCTGCCGACGGCCCTCACCCGGGCAGGCGCCCTGCTGATCGTCTGCGGTGACCCGCAGCGGATCAACTCGATGCTGGGCGCGGGCGTCTGACGTCCGCATCCGGCAGCGGTTGTCCGCTGCCGGTCCTGGGGCGTCCGACGCATGTCGCGCGAGGCACGGCTGGTTCGGCCGCGCGCCGATCCGTGCTGTGCCGTGCGTGCGCTACCGCGCGGGCGGTGGTGCCGCCGCCAGTGGACGGTGGCGGCGAGCGGTGCCTCAGCGTGCCGCCGCGCGCCGCAGGACGTCCGAGGCCGCGCCTCCGGTGCGAACCGCCGGTGGATCGGTCTCGGTGAAGGACTCGGGTCGTGAATCGGCGCTCGGCCGCCGACCGCCGCGTCCCTCGCCCAGCACCTGCCAACCATCGCGGGTCAGCGTGATGTACGCGCCGCACCGCAGCCCGTGCAGCGTGCAGGCGTCCCGCAGGCCCCACATCCAGGCCCCGTCTTCCTGGGTCCAACGCGCGTCCCCGTCACGGCAGTAGAGCAGCACGGCGGTGCGTATCGGGGTGCGGCGCCGCAGATCGTGCGGGATGACCCGACGCAACTGCGTGAGCAGGGCGTTGCGGAACACCCAGCCGTCCGTCGCGGTCGCACGCCGACTGAACGAGGCGCTCGCCCTGAGGCGTTCGTCCGGATCCAGTACGGCGACGATGGCCGTCAGCGGGGTCGGCCGGTGGCGTGAGTGGAGGCCGCTCACGACTTCACGCGGGTTGCGCAGCAGGGGGATTCCCGCGGCGGACCACTCCGCGGGTTCGAGCATCCGGATCAGTCGCTGGGCGGAATCGGTGGACATCTCGGCCGACGTCGAGGACTCCGGCTTCGATGCCGCAGCGGACGGAGCGAATCCGAAGGTCACGGTCCTCCCTTCGGCTACGCGCCCATACTGCGGGCGGGGGTCGGACTGGGGGAGCGCACCGCGGCACAGCCCTACCGGACCGCGAGTAGCCGCGCGGGGAGCGGTTCCAATTCTTCCCGCCGTAGTGGCTTGCGGCAACGAGCAATCGAGACCTCACGCCGGTATCGGCCGATGCGCCGTCTATATCCCTGCCCAGCCCGCCGTACGTCGACGCGTGTCATCCCTGTACGGCCAGGACCAGCGGCAACACCCCCCTGGCTCCGGCGCGACGGAGCATCCGCGCGGCCACCGCGAGGGTCCAGCCGCTGTCGGTCAGGTCGTCCACGAGGAACACCGGTCCGTCCGCCTCCTGGAGCGCGGCGGCGAGCGCCGGAGGCACCGTCAGCGTGCCGTCGAGAGCGCGCAGGCGCTGTGCGCTGTTGCTCCTCGCCACGCGTGCGGACTCGGCCCCCGCGGCGTACTCGATGGACCCGAGAAGCGGAAGCCTGCCGATCTCGGAGATCCGCGAGCCCAGCGTCTGGATCAGCTGCGGCCGCGTGTGCGAGGCCATGGTCACCACGCCGACCGGGCGCGGCTGCGCCTCACTCCCGCCCGACGCCCAGCCGCCGGGCCCCTTCGCCCAGTCCGCGAGCACGCCCACCACGGCCTTCGCGACGTCGTCGGGCACCGGTCCGTCCGGGGCCTGCGGAGCGAGCATGGGGCGCAGCCGGTTGCCCCAGCCGATGTCGGAGAGCCGCCCCAAGGCCCGTCCGGGCGCTGCCTGTTCGCCCGCAGGGATGCGTCCCTTGAGGTCCATGCCGACCGCGGCCAGACCGGTGGGCCACATCCTTCGCGGCTCCACGTCGACCCCCGCGCGCCCGAGCTCGCCGCGCGCCGCGTCCAGGGCCGCAGGGGACACCTCATCGCCGAACCGTGCCTCCGCGCAGTTGTCACAACGCCCGCACGGTGCCGCCCCCTCGTCGTCCAACTGACGCCGCAGGAACTCCATGCGGCAGCCCGGTGTCGACGCGTACTCGCGCATCGCCTGCTGCTCCGCCTGCCGCTGCTTGGCTACCCAGGCGTACCGGTCGGTGTCGTACGCCCACGGCTCGCCCGTGGAGATCCAGCCGCCCTTGACGCGCTTGACCGCGCCGTCCACGTCGAGGACCTTGAGCATCGTCTCGAGCCGCGAGCGGCGGAGCTCGACCAGGGGCTCGAGGGCGGGCAGCGACAAGGGCCGGCCGGCCTGAGCCAGGGCGTCCAGGGTGCGTCGCACCTGCTCCTCGGGCGGGAAGGCGAGCGAGGCGAAGTAGTTCCAGATCGCCTCGTCCTCCTTGCCCGGCAGGAGCAGCACCTCGGCGTGGTCGACGCCACGGCCGGCGCGGCCCACCTGCTGGTAGTAGGCGATCGGCGACGAAGGGGAGCCGAGGTGGACCACGAAGCCCAGGTCGGGTTTGTCGAAGCCCATGCCGAGGGCGGAGGTGGCGACCAGGGCCTTCACGCGATTGGCGAGGAGGTCTTCCTCGGCCTGCTGACGGTCCGCGTTTTCCGTCTTTCCGGTGTAGGAGGTGACGGTGTGGCCGCACTGGCGCAGGTAGGCGGTCACTTCCTCGGCGGCGGCGACGGTGAGGGTGTAGATGATCCCGGAGCCCGGCAGGTCGTTGAGGTGGTCGGCAAGCCAGGCCAAACGGTGTGCGGCGTTGGGTAGTTGGAGCACGCTCAGGCTCAGGCTCTCGCGGTCGAGTGCGCCGCGCAGCACGAGTGCGTCCGTGCCGCCGCCGGTGCCGAGCTGCTCGGCGACGTCTGCCGTCACGCGTGCGTTGGCCGTCGCGGTGGTGGCCAGGACGGGGACATCGGGCGGCAGGTCGGCGAGCATGGTGCGCAGCCTGCGGTAGTCGGGCCGGAAGTCGTGGCCCCAGTCGGAGATGCAGTGCGCCTCGTCGACCACGAGCAGGCCGGTGGCGGCGGCGAGTTTGGGCAGCACCTGGTCGCGGAAGTCCGGGTTGTTCAGCCGCTCGGGGCTCACAAGCAGCACGTCGACCTCGCCCGCGGCGACCTCGGCCTGGATCGTCTCCCACTCCTCGGTGTTGGAGGAATTGATCGTGCGCGCGTGAATTCCGGCGCGGGCGGCCGACTCGACCTGGTTGCGCATGAGGGCGAGCAGCGGGGAGACGATCACGGTGGGGCCGCTGCCGCGCTCGCGCAGCAGCGCCGTGGCGACGAAGTACACGGCGGACTTGCCCCAGCCCGTGCGCTGCACGACCAGCGCCCGGCGCTTGTCGGCGACCAGTGCCTCGATGGCGCGCCACTGGTCCTCGCGCAGCCGGACGCCGCTCGACGAGGGTGTGTCGCCGGATGCGGGAGTGGGGCCGCCGACCAGGCGGGAGAGTACGGCGTCGGCCGCCGTGCGCAGCTCTTCGTTGCTCATGCCCCCATGCAACCCGATGGGTCGGACATTACGCGAACGAGGCCGCGAGGCTGTGGATAACTCTTGGCGTGCCCCTGATCGCAGTTATCCACAGGGTCAACCGGAGCGTTGTGATCCGCGGGAGAGTCGGCGCATGACGAATCACAGCGAAGCCATCGGTCCGACCGACCCCAGCGCATCGATCGACGAGCCCGTGGTCACTCTGCGCACCCCCGCCGAACTGGCGGACGCCCTGCCGTACTTGCTCGGATTCAAGCCCGAGAACAGCATCGTGCTCATCGCCCTGCACGGCGAGCGCGGGCAGTTCGGCGGGCGGGTGCGCCTCGGTGTTCCCGAGCGCGCGGAGGACTGGCCGTGCGTCGCGGACCAGCTGGCCCAGTGCCTGGTGGGCGGATGCGAGCGGAGGGGAGCCCGGCCCGACGGCATTGTTGCCTTCCTCTGCCAGGAACCCCGCAAGGGCGAGTCGGGGCAGCAGGTCGTGGCCCGCCTGCGGCCGCTGGCCCAGGTGCTGCGCACGGCGTGCGGCGCCCTCGACGTCCCCGTGATCGAAGTCGTGTGCATCACCGGGGGCCGCTTCTGGACGTACTGCTGCCCGGACACCCGATGCTGCCCGCCGGAGGGAATCCCCTTGCTCAGGCCGGGCACCTCGGTCCTGGCCGCCGCCGCGACCTACATGGGAGTCCAAGTGGGCGGCGCACAGAGCGAGATCAGGGCGCGGCTCGCGCCGTGGCAAACCGCTGCGGCTGTCGACCAGGAGCGTGCGCTCGACGCCGCCGGCCTCGCGCTCATCCCGAAGATGCTGGGCGAGGAGGGGCGCGACGTGGCCATCGGCACACTCGATCTGGCCCGTCGAATCATGGCGCGCCTGTCCGCCGCGCCGCCTCCAGCGTGCACGCTGGAGGCGGACAACAGGGACGATGAGCTGCTCGCGCACGACGAGGCGGCCGCATTGATCCTCGGCCTCCAGGTCAGGGCGACGCGGGATCGCGCGGCGGCGTGGATGGAGGGTGACGGCGCGCCTGCCGCGCTGCGACTGTGGCGGGCGCTGGCCCGTCGCTGCGTCGGTGCCTACGGAGAGCACGCTGCCGCGCCGCTTGCGCTCGCCGGGTGGGTTGCCTGGTCCCTCGGAGATCTCGGGGAGGGACAGGAGGCGCTGGAGATGGCGCTCCGCGCCGACCCGGGATATCTCTTCGCCCGGCTTCTGAGCCATGCCTGCAACGACGACCTCGATCCGGAGCCGATTCGACGCCTTCTGCGCAGGGGGAGCGACGATCAGGAATCCGAACTGCTCAGTGCTGAGGAGGTGTTGGGGATGGCGGCCGCCGAGCGTGCGGAGGTTCTGGGGTCCTCGGCGGCGGCAGAGGGCACGTCTCGTCGGCGCCGTCGCCGTTTGCCGCGTGCTGCCGGAGGCGGTGGTGGTCGGGGTTCGGGCGACACCTGGACTTCAAGCGGTCCGGGAACGGGGCCGCGCAACCGTCGTCGCACGATCCGGCGCGGCGCGAGGAACGGCCGATGAGCGCGCCGGTCCGGTGGTGGGCGAGGCAGGCAGCGCGGTTGTCGGCAGGCGTGGCGCTCATAGGACATTGGCTCCACACGGCCGCGGCACGCGTGGGGAGTTGGCGCCCTATGGTCGGCTTCCCGATGCGCGGGCGTGACTTGGAGCGGGTTCGGTCCGTTCACCTGAGTGGCGGTACCCGTGGCCGGGTCGCGCCGCCGCACCGCCTCCGATCCTCCGCAGCGCAGACGACGCAGTCGACGCAGACAACGCAGAAGAAGCCGCCCCATGTCTCTTTCCGCCCTGTCTCCTGTCTCCGGCAGAGAGGGTCCCCCACGGGCCGCGCCGGCCCCTGGGCGCCCGCCCAGTGGGCCGACGCCCGGTCCGGTGTCGCGCCGCACCGTGGAGCTCCCGCCTGCGCATGCCGCGCTGATCTGCGTCGCGCTGCCGGCCCTCGCGATCTCCACGGACCAGGGGCAGTTGACGGGGCGTGGGCTGGAGGGCTTCTACCGCGGGGGACGTCGGATCCTCTCGCGCTGCCACGTGCGGGTGGCCGGGCGCGAGCCGGTCGCGGTGCAGGCCCGGATGCTGTCGGCCGACAGCGCCCGCTTCATGGCGACCGTGTGCCTGCCGACGGACGGCGGCCCCGACCCGGAGGTCGTCGTCGAGCGGATCCGGTACGCGGACGGTACAGAACGGATCACGCTGCACAGCGCGGCCGGGCGCCACCTGAGGCTCCCCGTCGAGGTGTCACTCGGCACGGATCTGGCCGAGGTGGGCATGGTGGCCTCCGGCAGGGCCGGTCCCGAACTGCCCGCCAGCGTCCACGACTCCGGCATGCGGTGGTCGTCGGCCACGGGCCACTGCGTGGTCACGGCCAACCCGCCGCCCGAGGACGCCCTGGCATCGGCCGGACTGCTGCGCTGGGAGGTGGACCTGCCGCCCGGCGCCTCTCGGAGCGTCGAACTGCGGGTGCGGCCCGACGGCGCGGGACCCATCCGCGGGGTGGGGCACGGCACGACGCGCTCCGTTGCCGGAGCACGAGCCGTCGGCGACGATCCGAGGGTCCAGCCGCTTCTCCACCGGTCCGTCGAGGATCTCCAAGCGCTGTTGCTGCGTGACTCCGAGTGCCCGACCGACATGTACCCGGCCGCGGGAGCCCCCTGGCGCTGTGGACTCGCCCCGGCCGAGGCGCTGGCCGCCGCCCGCATGGCGCTGCCGCTGGGGACCCGGCTGGCCGCCGGGACGCTGCGCACCCTCGCGCGCAGCCAACTCGCGGGTCCGGGGCCGCGGTCGGGCATGATTCCGGGTCCGCTCCGGGACTCCGGACCGCACCTGCCGCCCGGCTGCACCGGCACGGAGGCGACGCTGCTCTTCCCGGTGCTCCTCGCGGAGGCCTGGCGTTGGGGGTTGCCTGCGCAGGAGGTCGAGGAATTGCTGCCCGCCGCGGAGAAGTGCTTGCGGTGGCTGTGCACCGCGGTCGGCGAAGGGGTGTTCCTGCCGGATGCGCACCCGGGCGGGTTGGCTCGCTGCGAGATCCAGGCGCATGCGCATCGGGCGGCCCTGCTGGGCGCCGACCTGCTCGACGCGCACGGCCGCACGGATACCGCAGGGCTGCGGCAGTGGGCGGAGCGTCTCCGATCCGGATTCCGTGAGGAGTTCTGGGCGGACGACCGTGCGGGCGGCAGGCCGGCCGCGGCCCGCCTGGCTGACGGACGGCTGCTGCCGCAGCTCACCTCGGGAGCCGCTCACCTTCTGGACACCGGCCTGCTGGGAGCGGGCGCGCTGGCGCCCGGGCTGCTCGACAAGGTCCAGACGGAACAGCTCGCCCGGCTGCTCGGCGGGCCCGCCATGGACTCCGGCTGGGGGTTGCGCAGCCTGGGCGCGAAGGAGGTCTCGTACAACCCGTTCGGGCATCGAGGCGGGGCGGTTCGTGTGCAGGAGACGGCGGTCGCCGTCGCGGGCCTGGCTGCCGCGGGGTACGAGAAGGAGGCGAGTTCACTCCTGCGGGGCGTGCTGGCGGCAGCCGAGTCCTTCGGGCATCGGCTGCCGGAGATGTACGCGGGGGAGCAGCGCACGGAGGGGGCGGTTCCGTTGCCTCATCCCGCTGCTTGTCGTCCGGCTGCCACCGCGGCGGCCGCCGGGGTGCACCTCCTCGTGGCGCTCGCCGGGATCCGCCCCGACGCGCCGACGGGCACGGTGACCCTGCGGCCGATCCGCAGCGCGCCGCTGGGGGAGCTGGGGCTTACGGCGCTGAGCGTCGCGGGCGGTCCGTTCTCGGTACGGGTGAGCCGGCTCGGCCTGGCCATGGTCGAGGAGGCAGCCGATGGGCTGCAGTTGGGGGCGTGACCCTGATGCGACCTGGGCGAGGGCCTGCCGTGGAGCGGTCGTCCGCGCCCGGTGAACCGAGCTGGGGAGGGCATGGCGAAGGAGGTGTTTATCGTCAGGCAGACGACTATGATCGCGTCATGTCGCCCTACGACCCGTCGGCCTTCGAGCCCTTCGCTGTCACCGTCGACCTGGTCGTGCTGACCGTGCGCCGTCACGCGCTCTGTGCGCTGGCCGTCCGGCGCGGTGAGCCGCCGTTCCAGGGACGTTGGGCGCTCCCCGGAGGATTCGTACGTCCCGATGAGGATCTGTCGGCCGCGGCCGCGCGTGAACTGATCGAGGAGACAGGCCTCTGCGCGCACGACCCGGACGCCCCGGCCCAGGCGAATGGGGCGCACCTCGAGCAGCTCGCCACCTACGGCGACCCCAAGCGCGATCCGCGGATGCGTGTGGTCAGCGTCGCGCACCTCGCCCTGGCTCCTGACCTGCCCGCGCCCCGGGCGGGCGGCGACGCGCACAGTGCGCGCTGGGCGCCGGTCGAGGCACTGCTCAAGCAGGGTGGTTACGGCAGAGAGGACGAACAGGCCGCGCCGCTCGCCTTCGATCACGCACAGATCCTGGCGGACGGCGTGGAGCGTGCCCGCTCCAAGATCGAGTACTCCTCGCTGGCCACGGCCTTCTGTCCGCCGGAGTTCACCGTGGGCGAGCTGCGACGCGTGTACGAGGCCGTCTGGGGCGTTGTCCTCGATCCTCGCAATTTCCATCGCAAGGTGACGGGCACGCCGGGCTTCCTCGTCCCCACCGGCGGCACGACCACCCGGCAGGGCGGCCGTCCTGCGCAGCTCTTCCGCGCGGGTGGCGCGACGCTGCTCAACCCGCCGATGCTGCGTCCCGAGGTCTGACGCCCGTGCTCGCTGCCACCTGCTGATCCGGTCGGTCCGGGCGGCCCGGGGACACCGGTGGCCCATGCCCTGCCCGAAAAGCCGGAAATGTCGCGTTATCTTGCTGAAGTACCCACGGGGTTCGTCCGTCCCCGATCCGGCGGACGGATCCCGGCCGCCGAGCGGTCGCACATCCTGCGAGAGAAGCGATGATCCAGGCCATCGGACTGACCAGCAATCCCCGCCAGGAGCTCCCGCCCGCCGTCGACGACGTGTCCTTCGAGGCACGCACCGGCCGTGTCACAGCGCTGCTCGGCGCCGAGGCAGCCGGCAAGACCACGGCGCTGCGGTTGATGCTCGAACTCCAACAGGGCCGCGGCATCACGTACTTCAGAGGCCGCCCACTGCACCGCATCGCCCATCCGTCGCGTGAGGTGGGCGTCCTCCTGGGAGACGTCCCTGGGCACCCGGCCCGCTCGGTCCGCGGGCATCTGCGCATGCTGTGCGCGGCCAGTGGAGTGCCCGTTCAACGTGCCGACGACGTCCTGGAGGTCGTCGGTCTCGTCAGCCTCCGGGATCAGCGTCTCGGCACGCTCTCGCGCGGCATGGACCGTCGTCTCGGATTGGGCTGCGCGTTGCTTGCCGACCCGCACACACTCGTCCTCGACGGGCCTGCCGACGGGCTTTCCGCCCGAGAAGGAGCGTGGCTGCACGGCATTCTGCGGGCCCATGCGCGCCAGGGCGGCACCGTCCTGTTCACCACGGACGACCCCAAGGAGGCCGCCAGGACCGCCGATCGCGTCGTCACGCTGGAGGCGGGGCGGCTCGTCGCCGACCAAGAGGTCGCGGACTTCGCGCGCACCAGGCTCCGCCCCCGGGTCGCCGTCCAGAGCCCGCACGCGGCCCGTCTCGGCGCGCTGCTGGCCAAGGAGGCACGCGCGGGACGGCGCTCTGTGGAGGTGGTCAAGGAGGACGGCAACAGGCTCTCCGTGTACGGCAGCAACTGTGCCGATGTGGGGGAGACCGCGTATCGGCACGGCATTCTCGTCCACCAACTCGCCGATGAGGTCGGGGATGCGGGGCCGTCGCCTTCGCTGGGCGCGAGAGGTGGGAGGGGTGCGGAATCCGGATCTGTGGGCTCCGGGGCCGGGGCCGAGTCGTCCGAGGGTGACGGCGAAGCACGTGCTGCAGCGCGATCGTCCGAAGATCGGGCCGCGGGGCAATTCGCAGGTCTGGCTGGAGGGCAGCTCAACGAGCCGTCCCGAGACGTGCCCGCAGGCCGGAGTGACGCCCGGCTTCAAGCCTCCGAAGACGCCGCGTCCGCAGACCAGGCCGAGATCGTGTTGACCCCACTGATCCCGCTCGAAGACACCGATGACGCGCCGCACGCCACCGCGCCCTCTCCCGCTCCCCAGGAGCCGGTGTCCTCCTTGCCACCCCCCATCACGGTCCGCCCGAGCCGCAGCCCTCTGCGGCCCCTGCGCTACGAGCTGCGTCGCGCCGTGGGCGTCGGCAGCGGCTATCTCACGGCGGCCGCCGTTGTCGCCGTCTCCGCCGTGCTCTGCGTCTTCCTGGCCAGGGCCGGTCACACGCCGCAGGCGCGCCTCCTCGCCGCGTGGCCCGAGGAACTCCCCTTGCCGCCCGCGGCTCTTGGTGCCGGACTGCTCGGCGCCCTCGCCTTCGGAGACGAGTTCCGCCACCCCGCCCTCGCCGCGGACCGGGGAACCGTCCCGCGCCGACTGGGACTGCTCGGCGCCAAGCTGGTCGTCGCCGCCGCCACGGCACTGCTGCTGTGCCTGCTCGCGGTGGCCTCCGACGCCGCGCTGCTCCACCTTGTATACGGAGAAGAGCTCACCAGAGTTCCCGCTGACTGGCTTTCGTTGAGCGCCAGTTGGCTGGCCCTGGTGACCGGCTGTGCGTGGGCGGGGGTGCTGGCCGCCGGCGTCTTCCGGTCCACCACCGCGGGGCTCGCCGCGGTGCTCGCGGTGCCGATCATCGTCGTACCCCTCGTACAGAAGGCCTTGGAGGGACCATCTGTGCGATCGGCGGCCGGGCTTCCGGCCAGGCTGCGCGACCTCGCGCTGGTGCAGTGGCCCTTCGGGGCCGAGCGATATCTGGCCGGTGGAGTCCGCATGATCGCCCAACCCGTGGGCAGTGCACTGATGTTGTCGCTGACCGCTCTGCTCTGCGCATATCTGCTCACGGCGATGCGCGGCAGGGTCCGTTGAGGACCGTCCGGCGCCTTCCGTTGCGGTGCTGTGCGCAACTCCCCGGATAACGCCCATTTCTTTCCGATAAGGCGTCAATTGCGGCGGGGTTAGCGATCACCCTTTCGTGTGCTTTTCACCAAAGACCTCAAGGGAGTTGGGGGCCACGCCGACAACTGATCCGTGAGTACCCTTGCGCACACCATGATGACCACCGCCCGCTCCGCCGACTCCGGTCTCGCAGGCCCGGGCGAACTCGACCGATACCCCTACGCCGAGGCCCCCGGCGGGGATCGCGTCGTCGCCCCCGTCTGGGACGGCGCCGACCAGGACCTGGGGCGTGTGGGCCGGCGCACCGCCGGCAGCCGCGGCCGTGGGCTGCACGGCCAACTCGTCCAGCAACTGGGTCAGATGATCGTCTCCGGTGACCTGGGCGCCGACCGCCCGCTCGTCCCCGAGGAGATCGGCCAGCGCTTCGAGGTCTCCCGCACCGTCGTACGCGAGTCCCTGCGCGTACTGGAGGCCAAGGGCCTGGTCAGCGCCCGGCCCAACGTCGGCACGCGCGTGCGCCCCGTCAGCGACTGGAACCTGCTCGACCCGGACATCATCGAGTGGCGGGCCTTCGGGCCGCAGCGCGACGACCAGCGCCGCGAGCTCGGTGAGCTGCGCTGGATGATCGAGCCGCTCGCCGCCCGTCTCGCCGCCGGGCACGGTCGTGAGGAGGTGCAGCAGCGCCTCGCGGACATGGTCGAGATCATGGGCCACGCGCTGGCTCAGGGTGACTCGATCACGTTCTCCCGCGCCGACGCGGAGTTCCACTCACTGCTCATCCAGGTCGCGGGCAACCGCATGCTGGAGCACCTGTCCGGCATCGTCTCGGCCGCCCTCCAGGTCTCGGGCGGGCCGATCACCGGCTGTGACCGCCCCAGTGAAGGCTCCCTCGTGCACCACTCCCGCATCGTCGACGCCCTCGCGGCGGGCGACGGATCCGGTGCCGAGGCCGCCATGCGGCAGCTGCTCACCGTCCACCCGGAGGTGGAGCGAGTAGTGCCCGCCCCTCGCGAGCACTGATCGCGTATCCGCGTCGGCGAGGCCGACGTGTGTGCGCCTCGCGGCATCGCTTCGTCGTCCCGTACGCCATCGACGATTCCTCTGCCGCGGCCTGTGTCGCCGGATCCCCGCGGGCTCCTCAGGAGCTCGGTGGGGATCCGGCGACACGAATGTGAGGGGTGCTGTGCAGGGCACCGTGGGACCATTCGTGCAGATGCGTCGGTCGCTTCTGACCGTATCTAGCCGTTTTTGAGCACTTACGGGGTGTGACTCGGGCCACGTAGATTGGGCGTAACGCTCCTAGGAGCAGCGCGATGACCTAAGAGGTGATAGCCGAGGAGGGAATACAGCGGTCGTTCGTGACGCTGTGCAGCTCCCCGGCTCCGCCCGCGCCGTCGGCCCAATCCCCAGCCGCCGGTCGTCGGCTCCGGTCCACAATGGACGGGGCCGGAAGTCGTTTTCCAACGTTCCGAGAGGTTGTTCGTGTCGGCCAGCACATCCCGTACGCTCCCGCCGGAGATCGCCGAATCCGTCTCTGTCATGGCGCTCATCGAGCGGGGAAAGGCTGATGGGCAGATCGCCGGCGATGACGTGCGTCGTGCCTTCGAAGCTGACCAGATTCCGGCCACTCAGTGGAAGAACGTTCTGCGCAGCCTCAACCAGATCCTCGAGGAAGAGGGTGTGACGCTGATGGTCAGTGCCGCGGAGCCCAAGCGCCCCCGCAAGAGCGTCGCAGCAAAGAGTCCGGCCAAGCGCACCGCGACCAAGACGGTCGCGGCCAAGACCGCCACGGTGAAGCCCACCGCCACTGCCGCCACTGAGGCGTCGACCGCGGACGGTGCCGCCGAGGACGCGCCCGCGAAGAAGGTCGCTGCCAAGAAGACGACGGCCAAGAAGGCCGTCGCAAAGAAGACCGCTGTCAAGAAGACGGCGGCCAAGAAGTCCGCTTCCAAGAAGGACGCCGACGAGCTCCTGGACGAAGAGGGCACCGAGGAGGCACCCGCCACCGGCAAGCCCGGCGAGGGCGAGCCGGCCGAGGAGGGCGCCCAGGGCTTCGTGCTCTCCGACGAGGATGAGGACGACGCGCCCGCGCAGCAGGTCGCCGCGGCCGGCGCCACCGCCGACCCCGTCAAGGACTACCTGAAGCAGATCGGCAAGGTCCCGCTCCTCAACGCCGAGCAGGAGGTCGAGCTCGCCAAGCGCATCGAGGCCGGCCTGTTCGCCGAGGACAAGCTGGCCAACGCCGACAAGCTCGCGCCGAAGCTCAAGCGCGAGCTGGAGATCATCGCCGAGGATGGCCGCCGGGCCAAGAACCACCTCCTGGAGGCCAACCTCCGTCTGGTGGTCTCGCTGGCCAAGCGCTACACCGGCCGCGGCATGCTCTTCCTGGACCTCATCCAGGAAGGCAACCTCGGTCTGATCCGCGCGGTCGAGAAGTTCGACTACACCAAGGGCTACAAGTTCTCCACGTACGCCACCTGGTGGATCCGTCAGGCGATCACCCGCGCGATGGCCGACCAGGCCCGCACCATCCGTATCCCGGTGCACATGGTCGAGGTCATCAACAAGCTGGCCCGCGTCCAGCGCCAGATGCTCCAGGACCTGGGCCGCGAGCCCACTCCGGAGGAGCTGGCCAAGGAACTCGACATGACCCCGGAGAAGGTCATCGAGGTCCAGAAGTACGGCCGTGAGCCGATCTCCCTCCACACCCCTCTGGGCGAGGACGGCGACAGCGAGTTCGGTGACCTCATCGAGGACTCCGAAGCGGTCGTGCCCGCCGACGCGGTCAGCTTCACGCTCCTCCAGGAGCAGCTGCACTCGGTCCTGGACACCCTGTCCGAGCGTGAGGCGGGCGTGGTCTCCATGCGCTTCGGTCTCACGGACGGCCAGCCCAAGACCCTCGACGAGATCGGCAAGGTCTACGGAGTGACGCGCGAGCGCATCCGCCAGATCGAGTCGAAGACGATGTCGAAGCTGCGTCACCCGTCGCGTTCGCAGGTGCTGCGCGACTACCTCGACTAGGCAGCGACAGCAGCCGGTGCACTCCACGGAAGGCCCGAAGTCTCCAGACAGGAGACTTCGGGCCTTCCGCGCGCGGGTGCGCGGTGTGCGGCACTGAATGACTCTGGGTATGCGATGGCAACCCAGAGTGAGGAGATCGCATGCGTCGTCCCTTCGCCCGAGTGTGGACGGGGGCACTGGCCCTGATGGCAGCTGCCGCCGCGCTGCCGTTGGCCTCCCCGGCCCCGGCGTCAGCCGACAGCGTGGTCATCGGGGGCGGTCCGGTGCAGGCGTCCGACAGTCCGTGGGCCGTGGCCCTCTCCAGCCGTGACCGGTTCGGGGGTACCCGGGCGGGGCAGTTCTGCGGCGGTGTGGTGATCGGGCGCTCGACGGTCCTGACCGCGGCGCACTGCGTGAGCGAGGAAGTGCTCGGCGTGCCGCTGAGTGAGGTCACGGACCTGAAGGTCATCGCGGGCCGCGGTGACCTGCGGGCGGCCGACGGTGCGGAGATCCCGGTGCGCGGCGTCTGGGTCAACCCGGAGTACGACAGCTACACGAACTCCGGCGACGTGGCGGCGCTGACCCTGGCCGAGCCGCTCCCTGAGGGCTATGTGATTCCCGTGGCAGGACGGGCGGACCCTGCGTACGAGGCGGGTACGGGTGCCGCCGTCTACGGCTGGGGAGACACCACGGGGTCGGGAAATTACGCCCGTACGCTCCGCTCGGCGCGGGTGCAGGTGCTGTCCGACGCCGTGTGCGAGGAGGCGTACCCGGGCAGTGCCGACGGGACGTACACGGCCGCCACGATGGTGTGTGCGGGCGAGATGGACGGTCGGCGGGATGCCTGCCAGGGGGACAGCGGAGGACCGCTGGTCGCGCACGGGCGGCTGATCGGGCTGGTGTCCTGGGGGAGCGGCTGCGGGCGTGCCGGGAGTCCCGGTGTGTATACGCGGCTTTCGGACGTTGCCAGAGTGATGCGTGTGTACGGCTGAAGCGGGTTCTGGTGCTGGACCGGCCGAGGAGGCCGGTCCAGGGCGCCCGAGAAGGGGCCCAGATGCCCGTGTAACGAGAGCGGGCGGCCGCCCCTACCTGTTGGTGGGGGCGGCCGCCCGTTCGCCGGCCTGTGTGCCGGTGCTGGCTCGTCGTGGATGCGAGGTGTCAGCGTTCCTCTTCGGTGGCGCTTTCGGGAACGGCGGTCAGGCGCTCCGTCTCGTCCTGTATCTCAGCGGCGATCTTCTTGAGTTCCGGCTCGAACTTGCGGCCGTGGTGGGCGCAGAAGAGCAGTTCACCGCCGCTCAACAGGACGACGCGCAGGTATGCCTGGGCGCCGCAGCGGTCGCAGCGATCAGCGGCCGTCAGGGGGCTCGCGGGGGTCAGAACAGTAGTCACGTCGCCTCTTCTCTAGCTCGACGAGCTGTCGTACCAGGGTCAACATCCAACCAGGCCGAAAACGTTCCCGCTCGTGGCTTTTCCTCGAAGTTTCTTTTCGAGGAGGTTGTCCGTTGCCGGTTGGCGGCGAATGTGCCGTATTGCGTCTCTTACGTGTCTTACGGTTTCGCGCTGGGTGTACAGGTCGGGTCCTCCCCGGCTGGCTTGCCGGTTGTTCATGAGGACGTGCCCGGAGCCTAAATGGTTCATGCCTCGAAGGGAACGTGACGTGCGCTTCACTCCATTGAGGGATCGAACACGTATGCGAGTCTGGACTAGTCTGAGTTGAGACGAGGGTGGCGTGACAACGGCTCTACCAGGCATCGGTACCCTCTGACCGGCAACCGAAGCCGCGTCCTTACCCCAAAGGACTCCCTTTGAAATTCAGCGAGGAGCGAACCGCGTGACCGCCGAGACGTCCGTGCCGTCCACAGCGTTGCTGACCGGAGCAGACCGGGACGGTTCCAACTACACCGCGCGGCACCTGCTCGTCCTGGAGGGGCTCGAGGCCGTCCGCAAGCGTCCGGGCATGTACATCGGGTCGACGGACAGTCGCGGCCTCATGCACTGCCTCTGGGAGATCATCGACAACTCCGTCGACGAGGCCCTGGGCGGGTACTGCGACCACATCGAGGTCATCCTCCACGACGACGCCTCCGTGGAGGTCCGGGACAACGGCCGAGGCATCCCGGTGGATGTCGAGCCCAAGACCGGACTCTCCGGAGTCGAGGTCGTCATGACCAAGCTGCACGCGGGCGGGAAGTTCGGCGGCGGCTCGTACGCCGCTTCCGGCGGTCTGCACGGAGTGGGCGCCTCCGTGGTGAACGCCCTCTCCGCGCGCCTCGACGTCGAGGTGGACCGCGCGGGGCACACCCACGCGATCAGCTTCCGGCGTGGCGTCCCGGGTGCCTTCGCCAAGCCGGGGCCCGAGGCGGCCTTCGACTCGTCGGCCAAGCTGAGCAAGGTCAAGAAGATCCCCAAGACCCGCACCGGCACGCGCGTGCGCTACTGGGCCGACCGCCAGATCTTCCTCAAGGACGCCAAGCTCTCGCTGGAGAACCTGCACCAGCGCGCCCGCCAGACCGCCTTCCTGGTGCCGGGTCTCACCATCGTCGTACGTGATGAGTTCGGCCTCGGCGAGGGCGGCACGAAGGGTGAGGAATCCTTCCGCTTCGACGGCGGCATCAGCGAGTTCTGCGAGTACCTGGCACAGGACAAGGCGGTCTGCGACGTCCTCCGCCTCTCCGGGCAGGGCACCTTCAAGGAGACGGTGCCGGTTCTGGACGACCACGGTCAGATGACGCCGACCGAGGTCACCCGGGAACTCGGAGTGGACGTGGCTCTGCGGTGGGGCACCGGGTACGACACGGTGATCAGGTCCTTCGTCAACATCATCGCCACGCCCAAGGGCGGCACCCATGTGACCGGTTTCGAGCGGTCGCTCACCAAGACGATGAACGAGGTGCTGCGCAGCCAGAAGCTGCTGCGGGTGGCCGAGGACGACATCGTCAAGGACGACGCCCTGGAGGGCCTCACAGCCGTCGTCACGGTCCGTCTTGCGGAGCCGCAGTTCGAGGGGCAGACCAAGGAGGTGCTCGGCACCTCGGCGGCCAATCGGATCGTCGCCAACGTGATCGCCAAGGAGTTGAAGGCATTCCTGGCCTCCACGAAGCGGGATGCGAGGGCGCAGGCCCGTGCTGTCATGGAGAAGGCCGTCGCGGCGGCCAGGACCCGGATCGCGGCCCGTCAGCACAAGGACGCCCAGCGTCGGAAGACCGCGCTGGAGTCCTCCTCGCTGCCCGCGAAGCTCGCCGACTGCCGCAGCGACGACGTGGAGCGCAGCGAGCTCTTCATCGTCGAGGGAGACTCCGCACTCGGCACGGCCAAGCTCGCCCGGAACTCCGAGTTCCAGGCCCTTCTGCCGATCCGCGGCAAGATCCTCAACGTTCAGAAGGCATCCGTTTCGGACATGCTCAAGAACGCCGAGTGCGGCGCGATCATCCAGGTCATAGGAGCGGGGTCCGGCCGGACCTTCGACATCGACGCGGCGCGCTACGGCAAGATCATTCTGCTCGTCGACGCCGACGTCGACGGCGCGCACATCCGCATCCTGCTGCTGACGCTGTTCCAGCGGTACATGCGGCCCATGGTTGAGGCGGGCCGGGTCTTTGCCGCCGTGCCGCCGTTGCACCGGATCGAGCTGATCCAGCCGAAGAAGGGCCAGGACAAGTACGTCTACACGTACTCGGACCGCGAACTGCGCGAGACGCTGCTTGAGTTCCAGCGCAAGGGCGTGCGGTACAAGGACTCCATCCAGCGTTACAAGGGTCTGGGCGAGATGGACGCCGACCAGCTGGCCGAGACCACCATGGACCCGCGGTATCGCACGCTGCGTCGGATCAACATCGGTGAGCTGGACTCGGCCGAGCAGGTCTTCGATCTGCTGATGGGCAACGACGTCGCGCCGCGCAAGGAGTTCATCACGAAGTCCGCGGCGACGCTGGACCGCTCGCGCATCGACGCGTGACGTGGGCCGGACTGCCGAGCCGGTCCGGTCCTCCGCGTAGTCCGACCCGTGCGCTCCACCCGTGGGTGGAGCGCACGGGTCCACCCATGTTCCACCCCTGCTCCGATCTCCCGACCAGGCGATTTCCGTAGCGTCGAAGGCGTCGATCCTCCTCGGATCGGCCTCGTCCTTCCTCGTCGTGCGGAGGCTGACATGTCCGGGCTCGCCAACGCTGTGGTGATCTGCGCCGTTGTGCTGCTGGTGATCGTGCGCCAGTTCAAGGCGCAGCCGATCGACACGGACCGGCGCTGGTGGCTGATACCGGCGGTCCTGGTCTTCATGGCCGTGCGCGAGCCCGATCTGATCGACCACCGGCACCAGGCGGTGTCCGTGGCGCTGCTCGTCGCCGAGCTGTTCGTCGGTCTGGCCATGGGAGTCGGCTGGGCGCGCACCTCGCACGTCTGGGCCGAGGCGGACGGCACCGTGTGGAGCAAGGGCACCAAGGCCACCGCGCTGGTCTGGGCCGTCGGAATCGGGCTCCGGCTCGGCCTGTTCGGGGTCGGCGTGATGCTGGACGTGCGCCAGGGCAGCGCCGCCCTGATGCTGGCGCTCGCGGCCACACTGCTGGTGCGCAGCGGGCTGCTCCTGCACCGGGCCGGTGCGGGACGCCGGACGTACGGTGTTGCCGACGCGGCGTACGAGCCCCTGCGGAAGGACCCCGTGTGACCTGGGACCGATGGACGAGATGGCCCTCGCGGGAGGCGCTCACCTGGGCGGGGCTGAGCCTTGCCAGGCTGTGGTTTGTCAGGGTCTTGCGCGTGGTGATCCTCGCCAGCCTGCTGTGGGACGCCTTCCACAAGGACCGGGGCTGGCATCTGGCGGCCGGGGTGACCGTGGTCGTGGCGGTCTCCCTCATCGGCTGGGCGTTCTTCCGGGTCTCGTTCGCCCATCGGCTGTGGCCTGCGTTGGCGCTGATGGCGCTGCTCCTGGGGGCCGCGTTCGTCGCGGAGCTCGGCGAGTGGAGGGTCCTCGCCGTGGTGCTGTGGTGCGGCTCGGCCGTCTCCGCCCTGGAGCGGTTGCCGCTGGTCGCGGGCGCCCCCTGCGTGCTCGCCGCGATGACCGGGTTCGCCGTGTACAACGACGACAGCTGGCTCGTCACGGCGCTCACCGTCGTGGGTCTCGTGCTGGCCGGATACACCCTGAGACTGGACGCCGAGGCGCGAGGGAACGCCCATCGGCTGCTGGCGCAGGAGCGGGCCGCGCGCGCCGCGGAGGCCGAGTCGGCCGCGCTCGCCGAGAGGGCCCGCATCGCGCGGGAGATCCATGACGTGCTCGCGCACAGCCTGTCCGCGCAGCTCGTCCACCTGGAGGCGGCGCGGCTGTTGATCGAGGGGGACGCGACCAGACAGCAGATCCTGGACCGGGTGGTGGCGGCGCGGACCATGGCGCGTGAGGGACTCGCCGAGACCAGACAGGCGCTCTCCGCGCTGCGGGGGGAGATGACCCCGGTCGAGGACTTCCTGCGCGAACTGGTTACGGCGGACCGCGCGTCGGTCACCGTGACGGGGGAGCGGCGTGCGCTGCCGGCCGAGGCGTCCCAGGCGGTGCGCAGAGTCGCGCAGGAGGCCCTGACGAACGTACGCAAGCACGCTCCGGGCGCGAAGGTGCAGGTGTGCCTGGAGTACGGAGAGAGTGAAGTGAGGCTGGATGTAAGGGATTCGGGTGGGCCTGCGGGGGAGCTGGCCGCTTCCGGAGCCGGGTACGGTCTGCTGGGAATGCGTGAGCGGGCCGAGCTGCTGGGTGGATCCCTGCAGGCAGGGCCGGGCGAGGAGGGCTTCGTGGTGACACTGAGGGTGCCGGGATGACAGTGGACGACGGCGCCGCCGGGACCGCGGGCGACGCAGCGGGAGAGACGAAAGCGGCCGGGGCGAAGCCGCCCGCGCGGGTGATCGTGGTCGACGACCAGACCGTGGTGCGCGAGGGCATCGTGATGCTGCTGGGGCTGCTGCCCGGTATCGAGGTGGTGGGGTCAGGGGGCGATGGCGAGGAGGCCGTCCGCCTGGTGGCCGAACTCGCCCCGGATGTGGTGCTGATGGACCTGCGCATGCCCCGCTGCGACGGTGCGGAGGCTACGCGGCGTATTCGTGCGGAGTATCCGGGGACGCAGGTCGTCGTGCTCACCACGTATGCCGACGACGACTCGCTGTTCCCCGCGCTCAAGGCGGGCGCGCGGGGATATCTCACCAAGGACGCGGGCGGGGACGAGATCGTGCGGGCCGTCGAGGACGTGCTGTCGGGAGACGCCGGGCTCTCGCCTGGCATCCAACGGCGGCTTCTGGAGCGGCTGTCGGAGCCGGATCCTGCCCCTGTGGCGGAGCCACCCGATGGGCTCACCGCGCGGGAGACCGAGGTGCTCGTGCTGATCGCGGAGGGGATGACGAATCACGAGATCGCCCGGGCCCTGCACGTCTCCACCGCGACGGTGAAGACCCATATCAACAACCTGTTCGCGAAGGCGGGCCTCAAGGACCGGGCGCAGGCCGTGCGTTACGCCTACAGGCACGGCCTCGCCAAGCCTCCGGGGAGGGCCCGCAGCTGAGGACCCTTCACCTGAAGGGGTGAAGAGCGCGGAGAGAAGAGTCAGGGATCTTCCTGTTCTGCCCATCCTTGGGCACGCGGCCGAACAAGGCGGCGGACAAGGAGAGTTCGGTGGAGAAGCACGACGGGCCCGACGCCGGGTCGGGTCGGGCGGGTGCGGGCCGGGGCCGGGTCGGTGATCCGAGGGATCCCTGGTACGACGCGCTCGCATCCGGTTGGGGGGAGTTGGACGGCACGGGCGCGCCGGCTTTCGAGGCGCCGCCCCGGGCCGCAGCTCAGCAGCCCGGCGCGAGCCCGGCCGACATCTACCTGGAGGTGCAGCGCAGCGACGCCTTCCAGGAAGTGCGCAGCCGGTATCGGCGGTTCGTGATCCCGGGTGTGGCCGTCTTCTTCACCTGGTACGTCGCGTACGTCGTGACCGCGACGACGGCGCCCGGGCTGATGGCGCGGCCGGTCACGGGTGCCGTGAATGTGGCGATGCTCGCGGGGCTCGGGCAGTTCCTCACGACGTTCCTGCTGACCTGGGCGTATGCCCGGCATGCGCGGCTGCGCCGGGATCGTGCGGCGCTCGATCTGCGCTGGGCCGTGTTCGAGCAGAAACGGGAGCAGGCGCGGGAGCAGGAGCAGCGGCGGGAGCGCGATGTGGCGTGGGAGCAGAGGGTGGAGCGATGAGAGGCGATCACCAGACGCTCGCGCTGCTGCTGTTCGGCGCGTTCGTGGCCGTCACCCTCGCGATCACGACATGGGTGAGCCGCAACCGGCACGGCTCGGCGGAGGAGTTCTACGCGGGCGGACGGCTCTTCTCGCCCATGGAGAATGGTTTTGCCATTGCGGGTGACTACATGTCGGCCGCCTCCTTTCTCGGTATTTCCGGGCTGATCGCGCTGTTTGGGTATGACGGGCTGCTCTACTCGGTCGGGTTTCTCGTGGCCTGGCTCGTGGTGCTGTTTCTGGTGGCCGAACTGGTGCGCAACTGCGGCCGGTTCACGCTCGCAGATGTCGTCGCGGCGCGGATGCGGGAGCGTCCCGTGCGGATCGCGGCGGGAACCTCCTCGGTGACCGTGTCCGTTCTCTATCTGGTGGCGCAGATGGTGGGGGCGGGATCGCTGGTCGCGCTGCTGCTCGGCGGGACGAGCGGGGCAGCGCGGGCCTGGACGGTGATCGGGGTCGGCGCGCTCATGGTGATCTATGTGTCGATGGGAGGGATGCGGGCCACCACCTGGATCCAGATCGTCAAGGCGGTCCTGCTGATGTGTGGCGCGATCGCGCTGACCGTGCTCGTCCTGGTGCGTTTTCACGGGGACTTCGACCAGCTGCTGCGGACCGCGGCCGAGCGCAGTGGCCAGGGGGACCGGTTCCTCGCGCCCGGACTGAAGTACGGCGGCGACTGGACCGCGCGGCTCGACTTCATCAGCCTCGGGCTCGCGCTCGTGCTCGGCACCGCCGGGCTGCCGCACATCCTCTCCCGCTTCTACACCGTGCCGACCGCGCGGGCCGCCCGTCGCTCGGTGGTCTGGTCGATCGGCCTCATCGGCAGCTTCTATCTGATGACGATCGTGCTCGGCTTCGGCGCGGCCGCCATCGTGGGGTCCGATGCGGTGCGCGGGTCAAATGCCGCGGGGAACACGGCAGTTCCGCTGCTGGCGCTCGATCTGGGCGGCGGTGCGGACTCCACAGGCGGAACGGTTCTGTTCGCGATCGTCGCCGCCGTCGCCTTCGCCACGATCCTCGCCGTCGTCGCCGGGATCACGCTCGCCTCGTCGGCGTCCGTGGCCCATGACCTGTATGCCTCCTTGCGGCGGCGCAATGCCAAGCCGCGCAGTGAGGTGGCGGTGGCGCGGGTCGCCGCGGCCGGGATCGGTGTGGTCGCCATCGGGCTCGGGCTGCTGGCCCGCGATCTCAATGTCGCGTTCCTGGTGGGCCTGGCCTTCGCGGTCGCGGCGTCCGCCAATCTGCCGGTGCTGCTCTACTCGCTGTTCTGGCGGAACTTCACCACGCGCGGCGCGGTGTGGTCGGTGTACGGGGGGCTGCTGCCCGCGCTCACCCTCGTCGTGCTGTCGCCTGTGGTCTCCGGAGGGCCGAACTCCCTTTTCCCGGGGGTGGATTTCCAGTACTTCCCCCTGGAGAACCCGGGGCTCGTCTCCATCCCGCTGGGCTTCCTCACCGGGTGGCTCGGCACCGTGACCTCGCGCGAGCCCGCGGACGAGGCCAAGCATGCGGAGACGGAAGTGCGGTCGCTGACTGGCGCCGGGGCGGCGTAACGATTCCCCCGAGGGGGCCGATTCGCCCGAAGGAGGCGGGTGCCTGAGCGCTCCGCGGGAAATTCGGTTCGCATCTGCGGGTGCGTCGTGGCTGGTCGCGCAGTTCCCCGCGCGCCTTCGGGCCGCATCCGCTCAGCCGCTCGCCGCCCACTCGTAGCGGTGCTCCGGGCGGCCCGTGTCGCCGTACTTGAGGCTCAGCCTGACCCGGCCCGCGCGCTCCAGGAGCTTCAGATAGCGCTGTGCCGTCTGACGGCTCAGTCGTGTGTGGTCCGCCAACTCCTGGGCGGAGAGCGGCCCTTCAGCGGCCATCAGTGCCCGGCGTACCAGCTCCGCCGTGGTGGGGGAGTGCCCCTTGGGCAGCTCGGGCGCAGGGGTCGCCGAGAGGGCGCCGAAGATCCGGTCGACCTCGGCTTGCTCGGCCTCGCCGCCGCCGTCCAGGGTGCGGCGCAGGGTCGCGTACGCGTCGAGCTTGGCGCGCAGGCCCGCGTAGGAGAAGGGCTTGACCAGGTACTGGAGGGCGCCGTGCCGCATCGCTGCCTGCACCGTGGCCACATCGCGCGCCGCGGTCACCATGATCACGTCGGTCTGATGGCCGCGCTCACGCAACGTACGTACGACCGAAAGGCCCGTCTCGTCGGGCAGATAGTGGTCCAGCAGGACCAGGTCCACGGGGATGTCATCGACGAGCCGCAGCGCCTCGGCGGCGTTGTGGGCCTTCGCGGCCACCCGGAAGCCGGGGATCTTCGCCACGTAGGCGGCGTTGACGTCCGCGACCCGGACGTCGTCGTCCACGACCAGGACCTCGATCATCGTGCTTCCTCCGGGGTGGCGAGCTCGGGCTCGGTGAGGGCTTCGGGCAGGGCGACGGTGAACTCGGCGCCGCCTTCGGGGGCTTCGCCGGCCCGGGCGCTGCCGCCCTGCCGCTCGGCGAGCCTGCGGACCAGGGCGAGGCCGATGCCGCGCTTTCCGTGGGCCGGGGGCTCCTTGGTGGACCAGCCCTCGGTGAAGATCGTCTCGCGCTGCTCGGCGGGGACTCCGGGGCCGGTGTCGCGCACCCGTAGGACGACGGCGCGCCCCTCGGCGCGCAAAGCGACCTCCACGCGTGCGTGGCGGGTGCCTGCGGCGGCGTCGAGGGCGTTGTCGACGAGATTGCCGACGATCGTGACGAGGCCGCCCGGATCGACGAGCCGGTCCGGCAGCGCGGTGTCGCGCGGCACCGCGAGGACCACACCGCGCTCCGCGGCGACCGTGGCCTTGCCGACCAGGAGGGCGGCGAGCAGCGGGTCGTGGATCTTCTCGGTGATCTGTTCCGCGGTCACCCGGTGCGCTCCCGCCACCTCGCCGACGAACTCCGCGGCCTCCTCGTACATTTCCAGTTCGAGCAGGCCGAGGAGCGTGTGCATGCGGTTGGCGTGCTCGTGGTCCTGGGCGCGCAGGGCGTCGATGAGGCCGCGGGTGGAGTCGAGTTCGCGGCCGAGCTGTTCCAGCTCCGTGCGGTCGCGCAGGGTGGCTACGGCGCCCCCGTCGTCGGTGGGCATGCGGTTGGCGATCAGGACGCGCTGACCGCGCACCGTCAGCAGGTCGGTGCCCGTGACGCGGCCGGCGAGCACGTCGGTCGTGCGGCCCGCGCCGAGTGCCTCATCCAGCGGTTGTCCGATCGCCTCGCCGTCGAGGCCCAGGAGGCGCTGTGCCTCGTCGTTGAGCAGCCTGATCCTGCCCCCTCGGTCCAGTGCGACGACGCCTTCGCGGATACCGTGCAGCATGGCCTCGCGCTCCGCGAGCAGGGCGGAGATGTCCGAGAAGGCCAGGTCGCGGGTCTGCTTCTGCACCCTTCGGGAGATCAGGTACGCGGCGAGCGCGCCGACCGCGAGCGCCCCTCCCGCGTAGGCGAGCAGACCGGGGATGGAGTGCACCAGGCGGGCGCGCACGCTGTCGTATTCGATGCCTACGGAGACGGCGCCCACGATGTGCCCCTCCGCGTCCCGCAACGGCACCTTGCCGCGGGCGGAGCGGCCCAGGGTGCCGTTGTCGATCTCCATGACATCGCGGCCCGCGAGCGCGTCGCTGGGATCGGTCGAGACGACCTTGCCGATCTGGTCCCGGTCGGTGTGGGACCAGCGCACCCCGTCCTTGTTCATGATCACGACGTACTCGGCGCCACTGGCCCGGCGGATCCGGTCGGCCGCGGTCTGCACGGGTCCGTCCGGCGCGGGAGGCGAGGACTGCAGATCCTCCGCGATGCGTGGCTGGGCCGCCGTGGTCTGTGCGATGGCGAGCGCGCGGCGCATCGCCTGGTCGTCGAGCTGATCACTGAGCGGCGCGAGGAAGAGCCCCGTGGCGAGCACCGCGACCCCGGCGGCTATCGCCAGCTGCATCAGCAGGACCTGCGAGAACACGCGCCGGGGCAGGCCGAGGCGGAGGCGTCGCGCAGGGGAGGTCGGGCTCATGGATACGAACGGTACGGCGGCGGGCGGGCTACTCCGTAGTCACTGTGGCGGGGATCTCGTGGACGAGGTCTCCGTAGCCGGTGATGCGCTTCGTGGATCGCGTTGTCGCTCCATGGACCGCGTTGTGGAGTGATCATGCATCGCTCTACGGAGTGGTCATGCAGTGAGCTACGGGGTGACCACGGAGCGCGCTACGGAGTGAGTGTGGCCTTCCGCGTCGCCTCGTGCGTGATCTCCCGCACGGTCACCACGTCCATCCGCGCCGGGGACGCGAGGGCCGCGCCGCAGCTCTCCGGGCGGGGCGGCAGCGAGGCGCCCTGGGCGACGACGACCCGCCAGCGGCGGCCGTCGGCGTGGGCGACGGTCACCTGCCAGCGAGGGGCCGCGCCGTCCGTGTGCACGACGCTCAGGGCCCCCGCGGCGTCCTCGCCCGTCGAGGTGCGCACCGCGAGCTCGGCGGCCTGTCCAGGGCGCTCCCAGGCGGAACTGCCGCGGCACCCTTCGGTGACCACGCGGCCCGTGCGTACGGCTTCGAGGATCTTCTTGACGGCCTGCGCCCCGGTCCTGCCGTACGCGTATCCGTACGGCAGCACGAGCAGCGTCGGCGAGAAGCGGTGACCGCCGAGGTGGGTGACTTCCCAGGCGCCCTCTTCGCCGAGCGAGGCGAGTTCGGCGGCGAGGGGCCTGCCGAGCAGGGCGCAGCAGCGGTCGCGTTTGCCGTTGGTGCAGACGAGGGCGAGCGGGGCTCCCGTGTGCGGGGTGCCGAAGCCGCCGTGGTCGCCGCTGCCGAGGGCAGGGAAGTCCAGGTCCAGCAACTGCCGTGGGTCGTCGATCACTTGACCGCGCAGCCAGCTGCGGCCCGGTGCGGTGTGGGCGACGTACACCTGGTGCCGGGTGGGTGCGTGGCAGTCGGCGTGCCGCCCGGGGCGGCGGATGAGGGCGATGCGTACGCCGGTGCCCTCGGCGGCCTTCTCCAGGGCGCGGCCGACCTCCGGGTCGAGATGGCTGGAGGTCAGCGCCTTGGCGCCCCAGGGGCCCGGCTGTTCAAGGAGGAGCCATGTCCTGGCGGTGGCCGCGGTCCCCGCGAGAGGCTCGTTCAGGTCCCGCGAGGCGGTGGCGCACGTACTCACGCAGGCGAGCCTAACCCGCTCTGCGTCCTCGGCCGTTCACGCCTCGTCGAAGGACGGCATGGGCTGTGGGGGACGCAGCCCCACGTACTGGCCGCTGGGGCGCATCCGCAGCGGCCGCTCGTCGTACTCCTCCAGGGCGTGCGCGATCCAGCCCGCCGTACGGGCCACCGCGAAGATCGTCTCGCCCGCCTCCGCGGGCATCCCCGAGGAGGTGCTGAGGACGGCAAGGGCGAGGTCGACGTTGGCGTGCAGGTTCGTGTGGCGGGCGGTGGTGGCCACGACGTCGCGGGCCGCGGCGAGAGCGGGGCCTGCCGACGGCATCTCCTCCAGGAGGGCGAACAGCGCCTGCGCGCGCGGGTCTTCGCCGGGATAGAGGCGGTGGCCGAGGCCGGGAACGCGGCGGCCCGCGCGGAGTTCATCGGCCACTACGGGGGTCGCGCTGCCCCGGTCGAGTACGTCGAGGAGCATGCGGTGGGCCAGACCGCTGGCCGCGCCGTGCAGCGGGCCCTCCAGGACGCCGAGTCCGGCCGAGACCGCCGCGTAGGGGTGGGCGCGGGCGGAGGCGGCGACGCGGACGGCGAGCGTCGACGCGGCGAGGTCGTGGTCGACGAGCAGCGCGAGGGCGGTGTCCAGTGCGTGCAGCGCGGCGGCGTCGGGCTTGCGGCCGGTCAGCCGCGCCCACAGGCGTCGCGCCAGCGGTCCTTCGTCCCGGTGGCCGGACAGGACCGGCGGGAGCGCGGCGACCAGGGTGGGGATCAGGGAGCGTGCGGTGCCGATGACGGCTTCTTCTGAGAGGTCGAAGCGGAGCGGATCGGCGGCCGCGGCGGAGATGGCGGCGACGCGCAGGCGGTCCGTCGGCCCGCTGTGCTCGGGCAGCGCGTTGACGGCACGGCGGGCCGTGACGAGGGTCTCCTTGGGGGCGGTGAAGCCGATGCCGGGGCGCAGCACGCCGGTCCACAGCCACTCGGCCACCTGTTCGTAGGAGTGGGCCAGGGCGAGCTGTGCCGCGTCGACGCCGCGGTAGTAGTAGCGGTCCTTGTCGATCAATGTGATGCGGGTGCGTACGGAGAGTTCGTTGGCGGTGGTCGGGGCGGCGGGTTCCCGTCGGTTCCTGCGGGCCAGCGCCTCGACCTCCTTGGCGTCGAAGGTGCTGCCCCGTGAGCCGGCGCCGCGGCTGCTGCTGAGCTGGCCGCGGCTCACATACGCGTACACGGTCTCGGGCTTCACGCCGAGCAGCTCGGCGGCTTCCTTGGTGGTCAGCCGCCGGTCCTGCGTGGCTCCTTGATCCGTCATAGGCGTCACCGTATCCGCTTCTTTATATTGATTGGATCAATATTGACAGGACTTCAGTCAAGCATGGACAGTCGAATCAAGTCCAGGGAGGAAGTCGAGGAAGAACATGCCGATCAATGGCTCCGCCGCCACCCCCGCCGAGCCGGTCGAGGTCCCACGAGGGCTCGCCGGTGTCGTCGTGACCGAGACCGCAATCGGGGACGTCAGGGGGTACGAGGGCTTCTACCACTACCGCCAGTACTCGGCCGTCGAACTCGCGCAGAGCCGCGGCTTCGAGGACGTATGGCATCTGATGTTCCACGGCGAGCTGCCGGACGCCGGGCAGAGTGCCGCCTTCGCCGCGCAGACCGCGCTGCTGCGGCACCTGCCCGACGAGGTGCGTGACGCCCTGCCCGCGATAGCCCGTGCCAGCGTGCTGTCCGGGCCGCTCTCCGGGCTGCGCACCGCCCTTTCGCTCTTCGGGGCGTCGAAGGGCTTCCGTCCGGTGTACGACATCGACGGCGACCGGCGGCGCGCGGACGCCCTGGCCGCGTCCGCCGTGGTGCCGACCCTGCTCACCGCGCTGTACCGGCTCGGGCAGGGCCTCGAGCCCGTCGAGCCGCGTGACGACCTGTCGTACGCCGCCAACTACCTCTACATGATGACCGGTTCGGAGCCGGATCCCGCCCGGGCCCGCGCGATCGAGCAGTATCTGATCTCGACCATTGATCACGGCTTCAACGCGTCAACCTTCACGGCGCGGGTCATCACGTCGACCGGAGCGGATGTGGCGGCCTGTCTGGTGGGTGCCGTCGGTGCGCTCTCCGGTCCACTGCACGGCGGGGCGCCGAGCCGGGCCCTCGACACCCTCGACGCCATCGGCACGCCCGACCGCATCGACGGCTGGATCCGTGAGCGGGTCCTCGCGGGCGACCGCATCATGGGCTTCGGCCACCCCGTCTACCGCACGGAGGATCCGCGCTCACGCATGCTGCGGGGCATCGCGCAGCAATTCGGCGGCGACATGGTGGAGTTCGCGGTCGAGGTGGAGCGACAGGTGGAGGCGATCCTCGCCGAGCTGAAGCCGGGGCGCGAGCTGCACACGAACGTGGAGTTCTATGCCGGGGTCGTCATGGAGCTGTGCGGGCTGCCGCGCGAGATGTTCACGCCGACGTTCGCGTCGGCGCGGGTGGTCGGCTGGAGCGCCAACATCTTGGAGCAGGCGGAGGATTCAAAGATCATCCGGCCCGCGGCGCGCTATGTGGGGGAGGTACCGCCGGTTCCGGTACCCGCGCGACCGTGAGCCGCTGGTTCCAGTTCCCACGCGGCCGTGAGCCGCTGGTTCCGGTACCCGCGCGGCCGTGAGGTGTGAGAAAGGTCCGGCACCGAGGGGTGTCGGACCTTTCGATCAGCCTTCCTGGGCCGTCAATCGGTCGGATCCTGCGGCGGACCGGCGGGACCGGGAGGCGAGTCGCTGCGGCTCTTGCGGATGGCCATCACGGCTGTGACAGTCGCACCCGCACCGATCAGCAACGTTCCTACTGCCGTAATGACGTCAGTTATGTCCTGGAGGGCCATGTCGCTGCTCACGCATCCGGGATGTCGGCCTTGGCGCGGATGAGGGTTTCACGGCTGACCACCACGATCCGTTCGTAGTCGGCACGTGCGGCATCGGACGGCAGCTCGCTGTCGAGCACATCTGTTGCCTCTGTGCCGATCACCGCGAAGTTGCCGTCGGCCAGCTCGAAGATGTCGGGGCATGTCTCCCCGGAGAGACTGCCTCTGGCGCGTGGGGGCACACCGATACGACGCACGATCTTCAAGGGAATCCCAGTCCTTGTTGGAACAGTAGGGGCGCGAACGGGGTCACGTTAACCGTTTGGGGACCGTGCTCTTTACGCCTCTTGCTCCAACTGGTCCTACCCGTAGGGGTGTTAGCCCGTTGACAGGCCCTTACTCCGGCGGAGGTTCGCCCACCACCCACCACTCTTCGGTGTCCGGGTCTTCGAGGTCGCGGATGAGGCCGTCCATCATGTGGCCCACCCTGGACTCGTCCGACGAGTCTCCGAGGCTTGCCCGATGGTGACGGGTCGCCTCCCAGTACTCACGGAAGACCGGGTTCCGGCAGATCACCCGAAGATGCCCGTGCAGCTCTTCCCAATTGACGACCCCGACGCGGTAGGCGAGAAGGGCGTTTGTGTACAGGGCGTTGGCGAAGAGGTACTGGCGCCGTGTCGTGGGCGGCGCCTCCACGGTGCTGAGCACGGCAGCCAGGTCGGGATCGTCCATTGCCTTGCTGAGCAGGTAGAACTGAAGCCGCTGCTGCTGGGCGAGTTCGGCGGGACGGTTCTGGGTCTGCTCCAGGCGGTCGATCCGTGAGCGCAGTTCCTCGTACCTCCGCTGTTGGGCGGCCAGCAGCGCCCAGATGCCGGTCGCGAACGAGAGCCCCGCCACCGCGGCCGGACCCACCCCCCGTATCCAAATATTCTGTGTGGCCATGTCAACCCCCGAATCGGGCAACCCTCCGCCGGTCGTCGGTGCGGGTCGACAGGGAGCGGACCGGCGAGCGATGGGCGGTGCGCTTGCCGTCTCCCAGGGTGCCGAGCGGCTCTGATCGGCGGGGAGGCGGAGAGGAGGCGCACGGAAGGAAGCAGTGGTCGCACATCCGGGCGCCGTGCACAATGTGTGCCCCGCGAGCGCCGCTAACAATCGTTCACTCCAAGCCCCCTCCACGCACACATATCCTGGGGCGGTCTTCAATCGTCGTACGGGATTCGATGAGGTCCGACGAGGCCCGACGGGATCCGGCGCGACGGGAACGAGCGTCGATGCGAGAGGCCCACGTGAACAAGCAGCAGATCCCGGTCGTCGTTCTCGCCGGATTTCTGGGCTCCGGAAAGACGACTCTGCTCAACCATCTGCTGCACCGCAGTGGCGGCACCCGGATCGGGGCGATCGTCAACGATTTCGGTTCGATCGAGATCGACGCCATGTCGGTCGCCGGGCAGCTCGGGGACTCCACCGTCTCGCTCGGCAACGGCTGTCTGTGCTGCGCGGTGGACGCGAGCGAGCTGGACGAGTACCTGGAGCGCCTCGCCCGGCCGTCCGCGCGGATCGACGTCATCGTCATCGAGGCGAGCGGGCTGGCCGAGCCGCAGGAGCTCGTGAAGATGCTCCTCGCCAGCGAGAATCCGCACATTGTGTACGGCGGGCTCGTCGAGGTCGTCGATGCCGCCGAGTTCGACGCCACCAGGGAGCGGCACCCCGAGGTCGACCGGCATCTGGGCATCGCCGATCTCGTCGTGGTCAACAAGGCCGACCGGGTGCCCGACGCGGAGCGTGAGCGCGTGCTCGGCGCCGTCCGCGGGCTCGCGGGGCGCGCGTCCGTGGTCGCCGCCTCCTATGGGCGCGTCGACGTGGAGCTGTTCTTCGACCGCGCGCCCGTGGGGGAGAGGGTGGGACAGCTCTCCTTCGACGATCTTCGGGACGGCGACGGCGCTTCAGAGGCCGACGGTGATTGCGCGGACGGCCGCTGCGGTCACCACGACCACCTGCACTCCGCCTACGAAAGCCTCTCCTTCACCTCCGACGTGCCCCTGGGGCCCCGCCCCTTGATGGCCCTGCTCGACAGCAGGCCCGAAGGGCTCTACCGCATCAAGGGGTACGTCGATTTCGGCCCGTCCGACCCGGGGAACCGGTACGCGGTGCACGCCGTGGGGCGGTTTCTGCGCTTCTACCCGGAGCCGTGGGGTCCGGGCGAGCCACGCCTCACGCAGCTCGTACTCATCGGGTCCGGCATCGACGTACCCGCCCTGGAGAAGGAGCTCGAAGCCTGTCGTGAGGACGCCCCACAGGCCGATGAACACGGCATGTGGGGCGTACTGCGGTACGTCCAGGAATCACCGGAGCAGGAATACGTCCAGGAAGCACCGGAGCAGGAAGCGGACCTGGGGCGCTAGCGCGGCCCGATCACACCGGGCCCGCCACCGCCGCCACCGGCTTCGCCAGAGAGACGCCCGATCCGTCGCGGCGCGGGTCGATCTCCGGGAGCTCGGCCGGTGAGCCGTTGCGCTGGGCCGCGTGCGGGGGCGTCGGGCCCGCCCAGGCGAAGCTCAGGCAGTCCTCGCCCTTCAGGAACCGCTGGACGCGTACGCCGCCCGTGGCCCGGCCCTTGCGGGGGTACTGGTCGAACGGCGTGAGCTTGGCCGTCGTCTGCACCGAGTCGTCGAGCGTGCCGCGCGAGCCCGCGACCGTGAAGACGACCGCGTCCACCGCGGGATCCACCGCGGTGAAGGAGATGACCTTCACGCCGTCGGCGAGCTTGATGCCCGCCATGCCGCCCGCGGGGCGGCCCTGCGGGCGGACCTGGGACGCCTGGTAGCGCAGCAGCTGCGCGTCGTCCGTGATGAAGACCAGGTCCTCCTCGCCGGTGCGCAGCTCGGCGGCGCCGACGATCCGGTCACCGTCCTTGAGGGTGATGACCTCCAACTCGTCCTTGTTGGACGGGTAGTCGGGCACCACGCGCTTGACGACGCCCTGCTCGGTGCCGAGGGCAAGGCCCGGCGAGGACTCGTCGAGCGTCATCAGACAGATCAGCTTCTCGTCCCCTTCCAGGGAGAGCAGCTCCGCGACGGGCGCTCCTCCGGAGAGGTTGGGTGCGCCCGCCGTTTCCGGCAGCTGCGGAAGGTCCACTACGGAGAGGCGCAGCAGGCGTCCCCCGGAGGTGACCGCGCCGACCTCGCCGCGGGCCGTCGCGGGAACGGCGGAGACGATCACGTCGTGCTTGACGCGCTTGGTGTCGCCTTCGGCGAAGGGCTCGCCGTTGGCCGTACGGGCCAGGAGGCCCGTCGACGACAGGAGCACCCGGCACGGGTCGTCCGCGACCTGCAGGGACGTCGCGGCCACGGGGGTGCCCGCGGACTCCAGGAGCACCGTGCGCCGGTCCGTGCCGAACTTCTTGGCGACGGCGGCCAGTTCGGCCGAGACCAGCTTGCGCAGCTCGGTGTCCGACTCCAGGATGCCGGTCAGCTCGTCGATCTCGCCGTTGAGCTTGTCGCGCTCGGACTCCAGCTCGATGCGGTCGTACTTGGTCAGGCGGCGCAGCGGGGTGTCGAGGATGTACTGCGTCTGGACCTCGCTCAGCGAGAAGCGCTCCATCAGGCGCTCCTTGGCCTGCGCGGAGTTCTCGCTGGAGCGGATGAGGCGGATGACCTCGTCGATGTCCAGGAGGGCGACCAGGAGGCCCTCGACCAGGTGCAGCCGGTCGCGCTTCTTGCCGCGGCGGAACTCGCTGCGGCGGCGCACCACGTCGAAGCGGTGGTCGAGATAGACCTCGAGGAGCTCCTTGAGGCCGAGGGTGAGGGGCTGACCGTCCACCAGCGCCACGTTGTTGATGCCGAAGGACTCCTCCATCGGCGTCAGCTTGTACAGCTGCTCCAGGACGGCCTCGGGGACGAAGCCGTTCTTGATCTCGATGACGAGGCGCAGGCCGTGCGCGCGGTCGGTGAGGTCCTTGACGTCGGCGATGCCCTGCAGCTTCTTCGAGCCGACCAGGTCCTTGATCTTGGAGATCACCTTCTCCGGGCCGACGGTGAAGGGCAGTTCGGTGACGACCAGGCCCTTGCGGCGCGCCGTCACGTTCTCCACGGAGACCGTCGCGCGGGTCTTGAAGGTGCCGCGGCCGGATTCGTACGCGTCCTTGATGCCGCTCAGGCCGACGATGCGGCCGCCCGTGGGCAGGTCGGGGCCCGGCACGAACTTCATCAGCGTCTCGAGGTCGGCCCCCGGGTGCTTGATCAGGTGCCGGGCGGCGGCGATGACCTCGCCGAGATTGTGCGGCGGCATGTTCGTCGCCATGCCGACGGCGATGCCCGACGAGCCGTTCACCAGGAGGTTCGGGTAGGCCGCCGGGAGGGTGGTCGGCTCCGTCTCCTGGCCGTCGTAGTTCGGCGTGAAGTCGACCGTGTCCTCGTCGATCGACTCCGTCATCAGGGAGGTGGCGTCGGCCATCTTGCACTCGGTGTACCGCATGGCGGCCGGCGGGTCGTCGTTGCCGAGCGAGCCGAAGTTGCCGTGGCCGTCGACCATCGGCAGGCGCATCGAGAAGGGCTGGGCCATGCGCACCAGGGCGTCGTAGATCGACGCGTCGCCGTGGGGGTGCAACTTACCCATGACCTCGCCGACCACGCGGGCACACTTCACATAGCCGCGGTCGGGGCGCAGGCCCATCTCGTTCATCTGGTACACGATGCGGCGCTGCACGGGCTTCATGCCGTCGCGGGCGTCCGGCAGGGCGCGGGAGTAGATGACCGAATACGCGTACTCGAGGAAGGAGCCCTGCATCTCGTCGACGACGTCGATGTCGAGGATCTTCTCCTCGAACGAGTCGTCGGGCGGCGGGGTCTTCGTGCTGCGGCGGGCCATCGCTGCTGCGGCTCCTTCACCAAGCAAGTGCGGGTTCTGACGCCGACCATTGTGGACTGTCCCACTGACAACGCCGACCACGACCCGTGCTCCGGCGCCGTCATCGCCCGACTACGCCGAGGGCGGACCGGGAACTTCCTCGGGTGTCGGCTCGCTTGCATACAGTGGCAGGACTGGCAGAACCAGCAATGTTTTAGCGATCGAAGGGACGTACATGCCCATGGGTCACACGGCCACGGCCGAGGCCGGCTCCGGCGGCCTGACAGCGACCGAGCACCGGCTGGCCAACGGCCTGCGCGTGGTGCTCTCCGAGGACCACCTGACCCCGGTCGCCGCGGTCTGCCTCTGGTACGACGTCGGCTCCCGTCACGAGGTCAAGGGGCGTACCGGCCTCGCGCACCTCTTCGAGCACCTGATGTTCCAGGGTTCCAAGCAGGTCCACGGCAACGGCCACTTCGAGCTGGTGCAGGGCGCGGGCGGCTCGCTCAACGGCACCACGAGCTTCGAGCGCACCAACTACTTCGAGACGATGCCGGCCCACCAGCTCGAGCTGGCCCTGTGGCTGGAAGCCGACCGGATGGGCTCGCTGCTCTCCGCGCTCGACGAGGAGTCCATGGAGAACCAGCGCGACGTCGTCAAGAACGAGCGCCGCCAGCGCTACGACAACGTCCCGTACGGCACGGCGTTCGAGAAGCTGACTGCCCTCTCCTACCCGGAGGGGCACCCGTACCACCACACGCCGATCGGCTCGATGGCCGACCTGGACGCGGCCACCCTGGAAGACGCGCGCAACTTCTTCCGTACGTACTACGCGCCGAACAACGCCGTCCTCTCCGTGGTCGGCGACATCGACCCGGAAGAGACGCTCGCCTGGGTCGAGAAGTACTTCGGGTCGATTCCCTCGCACGACGGCAAGCAGCCGCCGCGCGACGGCTCCCTGCCCGAGCGCATCGGCAAGGAGCTGCGCGAGGTCGTCGAGGAAGAGGTCCCGGCCCGCGCCCTGATGGCCGCCTACCGGCTGCCGGAGGACGGCACGCGCGCGTGCGACGCGGCGGACCTGGCGCTCACCGTGCTCGGCAGCGGCGAGTCCTCCCGGCTCTACAACCGCCTGGTGCGCCGTGACCGTACGGCGGTCGCGGCCGGCTTCGGCCTGCTGCGGCTCGCCGGTGCGCCCTCGCTCGGCTGGCTCGACGTGAAGACCTCGGGCGACGTGGAGGTCCCGGAGATCGAGGCCGCCGTCGACGAGGAGCTGGCCCGCTTCGCCGCGGAGGGCCCCACTCCGGAGGAGATGGAGCGCGCCCAGGCGCAGTTGGAGCGCGAGTGGCTCGACCGGCTCGGCACGGTCGCGGGCCGCGCCGACGAACTGTGCAGGTACGCCGTCCTGTTCGGCGACCCGCAGCTCGCCCTGACGGCCGTCCAGCGCGTCCTCGACGTCACCGCCGAGGAGGTCCAGGAGGTCGCCAAGGCCCGCCTGCGCCCCGACAACCGCGCGGTGCTCGTGTACGAGCCGGTGGCCCCCGAAGCCGGTGCAGACGAAGACGACGAGGAGGCGGCGAAGTGACCGAGGCCGCAACGATGCAGTTCCACGCGCAGCCCCAGGCGGGCACCGCGAAGCCCTGGGCGTTCCCCGCCCCCGAGCGCGGCACCCTCGCCAACGGCCTCACGGTCCTGCGCTGCCACCGCCCCGGCCAGCAGGTCGTCGCCGTAGAGATCCACCTCGAAGCGCCGCTCGACGCCGAGCCCGAGGGCCTCGACGGTGTGGCGACGATCATGGCGAGGGCCTTCAACGAGGGCACCGACAAGCACTCCGCCGAGGAGTTCGCCGCCGAGCTGGACCGCTGCGGCGCGACGCTCGACGCGCACGCCGACCACCCGGGCGTACGCGTGTCGCTCGAAGTCCCGGTATCGCGCCTCCCGAAGGCGCTCGGCCTGCTCGCCGACGCGCTGCGGGCCCCCGCGTTCGCGGACAGCGAGATCGAGCGCCTGGTGGCCAACCGCCTGGACGAGATCCCGCACGAGGCCGCCAACCCGTCGCGCCGCGCCGCCAAGGAGCTGTCCCGGCAGCTCTTCCCCGCGGCCTCGCGCATGTCGCGTCCGCGCCAGGGCACCGAGGAGACGGTCTCGGCCATCGACTCGGCGGCCGTAAGGGCCTTCTACGAGAAGCACGTTCGGCCCGCGACGGCGACCCTGGTCGTGGTCGGCGACCTCACGGGCACCGACCTGGACGCCGTCCTCACGGACACCGTCGGCGCCTGGACGGGCGACACGGCCCAGCCGCGCCCGGTGCCCCCGGTGACCGCCGACGACACCGGCCGTGTCGTCATCGTGGACCGCCCCGGAGCTGTCCAGACGCAGCTCCTGATCGGCCGCGTCGGCGCCGACCGGCACGACCGTGTGTGGCCCGCCCAGGTGCTCGGCACGTACTGCCTGGGCGGCACCCTCACCTCGCGCCTGGACCGCGTCCTGCGCGAGGAGAAGGGATACACCTACGGAGTACGGGCGTTCAGCCAGGTCCTGCGCTCCGCACCGGACGGCACGGGCGCGGCCATGCTCGCCATCACCGGCTCGGTCGACACCGCGTCCACGGGGCCCGCGCTCGACGACCTGTGGAAGGTCCTGCGCACCCTCGCCGCGGAGGGCCTCACGGATGCCGAGCGCGACGTGGCCGTGCAGAACCTGGTGGGCGTGGCCCCGCTCAAGTACGAGATGGCGGCCTCCGTGGCGGCCACGCTCGCCGATCAGGTCGAGCAGCACCTGCCGGACGACTTCCAGGCGCAGTTGTACCGGCAGCTGGCCGCCACCGGCACCGTGGAGGCCACCGCGGCCGTCGTGAACGCCTTCCCGGAGGACCGTCTGGTGACGATCCTCGTCGGCGACGCCGCGCAGATCGAGGAGCCCGTCAGGGCGCTCGGCATCGGCGAGGTGACCGTGGTCACGGGCTGAGGGACAGTCAGGACATATGGGGACCCTGGCAGCCGAAGTGGCCGCCAGGGTCCCCATATGTCCGAATTCGCATGGAGGTTGCCTGTCTGCCCTGTGGCGTGCGCTACAAAAAGCTAGTTCTGTTTGTCGATTGAAAGACGCCCCGTTTAGCGTCGGTCCGTCTGTTCGTCACGCACCACGTCGCATCCGCGGCACCGGACAGTCATCGCCGAGTCCCCGTACGGCGCGAGCCAGGGGAGCCGGGGACCCACATGTCCCCTGGGGTGAATCGGGCACCTTGCCGTGCGGCGAGGGACCCGTAGGAGACCTTCCTGCTCCGAACCCGTCAGCTAACCCGGTAGGCGAGAGGGAAGGAAAGGATCAGCCGCTTCATGGCGTTCACCCGTGCCACCGGGAAGCACCGTCGTCCGAGCCGCCTCACGCGGACCACCGCGAACGTCGCGGGTGTCGCAGCGCTCACCACCACCGGTGTCATCGGAGGCCTGGCCGCTCCGGCGCTCGCCGCCGACGACGCGGCCGTCGAGAGCACCGGCCTCACCCAGGCGATATCCGTGGGCGACTCCCTTGCCGAGAGCGTCGACGCGCAGGCCACCGCGCAGAAGCAGGCCGCCGACGACGCCGCCGCCGCGAAGAAGGCCGAAGAGGCCGCCAAGAAGAAGGCCGCCGAGGAGAAGCGCAAGGCCGAGGCCGAGGCCAAGGCGAAGGCCAAGAAGGAGCGCGAGGCCAAGGAGCGCGCCGCCCGCGAGGCCGAGCGCAAGCGCCTGAACACCTACGTCTCCCCGATCACCGGCTCGTACGTCTCCACGGGCTACCAGACCGGCGGCGCCATGTGGTCCTCCGGCAGCCACACCGGTATCGACTTCCACGCCGCGTCCGGCACCACGGTCCACGCCGTCGGCTCCGGCACCGTCGTCGAGGCCGGCTGGGGCGGTGCCTACGGCAACAACGTGGTCATCAAGATGAACGACGGCACGTACACCCAGTACGGCCACATGTCCTCCCTCAGCGTCACCGTCGGCCAGACGGTCACCCCGGGCCAGCAGATCGGCCTCTCGGGCTCCACGGGCAACTCCAGCGGCCCCCACCTCCACTTCGAGGCCCGCACCGGCGCGGACTACGGCTCGGACATGGATCCCGTCGCGTACCTGCGCGCGCACGGCGTCAACGTCTGACCCACGCCCCTCAGTAGCACCCCGAAAGCCCCGGCTCCCCGCGAGCCGGGGCTTTCGCCGTTTCCGACGCATGCCACCGGCGCCGCCCTTGGCCAAAAGATATCCATTGATTTCGGCCCGCCGTCGGAAATTCCGGCGCCCTGCAATAGAGTCGGTGAACGAGCGTCGGTCGACCGCGTTTCGCGGGGATTAAGGCGGAGGTTGGGTCATGCGCATTCCCGCGCACTCGGTATGCACGGCCATCCGGGACGACATCGTCTCCGGAGTCCACGAGCGGGGCGGCAGGCTCACCGAGGAACTCCTGGCCCGGCGCTACGGAGTCTCCCGCGTTCCCGTGCGCGAGGCCCTGCGCACCCTGGAGGCCGAGGGATTCGTGGTGACCCGCAGGCACGCGGGCGCGTGCGTCGCGGAACCCGGCGAGCAGGAGGCCGCCGACCTCCTGGAGATCCGGTCGCTGCTGGAGCCGCTCGCGGCGGCGCGCGCCGCGCAGCGCCGCACCGAGGCGCATCTGAAGGTCCTGCGCGGCCTGGTCAGGCTCGGCCAGGAGCGTTCGAGGCGGGGCCAGGGGGAGGACCTGCGGTCCCTCGCGGGCTGGTTCGACGAGACGCTCGCGCAGGCGTCCGGCAGCCCGGGGCTCATCACGCTGCTGACCCAGCTCCGGCGCAAGATCGCCTGGATGTACGTCGTCGAGGCCCCGGCCGCCGCCCCGGACTCCTGGTCGGAGCAGGCGGCGATCGTCGACGCGGTCGCCCGTGGGGACGCGGAGCGCGCCAGGTCGCTGACCGCGGCGCACACGGAACGGGCGAAGGGGGCGCATCGATTGCGTCATTCACCGAGGGAAGCCCGCGTGAGGGATTTGCAACATGCCGTAAACACGGCGGGGCTCCCGAATTAACACCGGAGCCGTATACAAAGAGGGGTTATTTCATCCGGGGTGCCGGACCTCTTTTTCGTGTGCCCTTTTTCATGTGTCGCTTTATTCTCGGGCGCATGCGCATACGTCGATGGGGTCACCCGGAATTCCGGGTGACCCCATCGACGTATTGCAAGGAACGTGTCCTAGACCGTCTCCGGAAGCTCCTCGAGGCCCTCCGCGACGAGCTTCGCCAGACGGTCGAGGGCGGCGTCCGCGCCCTCGGCGTCGGAGGCGAGCACGATCTCCTCGCCGCCCTGGGCGCCCAGGCCGAGCACCGCGAGCATCGAGGCGGCGTTGACCGGGTTGCCGTCGGCCTTGGCGATCGTCACGGGGACGCCGGCGGCCGTGGCCGCGCGGACGAAGATGGAGGCGGGTCGGGCGTGAAGGCCCTCGGCCCAGCCGACGTTGACGCGGCGCTCAGCCATGTGTTGCTGCCCTTCCAGGTGTCTCACACTTGTCTAGACCAGTGTCTCATGCCGGGGCGGGTGCTCTGCCGGACCGAGGCCCGGGCTCCTCCGGTCGTACGTCCTCACCTGCCCGGCCCGTACGTCCCGCACCCGGCCGCCTTCCGGCCCTCCCTAGCCTGCCCCGGCCCCGGCGGCCGCGCGACCCGTACCCTGGCCCCATGCAGAGCCCGTCGGATCAGCAGGATCGGCACGGCCATCCCTCCCACTGGGAAGCCGATGTGGTGCTGCGCGACGGGGGCACCGCCCGGATCAGGCCGATCACGGCCGAGGACGCGGACCGCCTGGTCAGCTTCTACGAGCAGGTCTCCGACGAGTCGAAGTACTACCGGTTCTTCGCGCCCTACCCCCGCCTCTCCGCCAAGGACGTGCACCGCTTCACCCATCACGACCAGGTGGACCGGGTGGGCCTCGCGGCGACCGTCGGCGGCGAGTTCATCGCCACCGTGCGCTACGACCGCATCGACGAGCGCGGCATGGCCGCAAGCGCCCCCGCCGACGAGGCCGAGGTCGCCTTCCTCGTGCAGGACGCCCACCAGGGCAGGGGAGTGGCCTCCACGCTCCTCGAACACATCGCCGCCGTCGCCAGGGAGCGCGGCATCCGCCGCTTCGCGGCCGAGGTGCTGCCCGCCAACACCAAGATGATCAAGGTGTTCACCGACGCGGGCTACCAGCAGAAGCGCAGCTTCGAGGACGGCGTCGTACGCCTCGAATTCGATCTGGAGCCGACCGACCGCTCGCTCGCCGTGCAGCGCGCCCGCGAGCACCGTGCCGAGGCGCGGTCCGTGCAGCGGCTCCTGACGCCCCGCTCGGTCGCCGTGGTCGGCGTGGCCCGCGCCCCCGGCGGGGTGGGCAGGAGCGTGCTGCGCAACCTCCAGGAGGCCGGATTCACCGGTCGGCTGTACGCGGTGAACGGCGAGTTCGGCGACGGCGCCGAGGTCGAAGGGGTGCCCGCCCACCGCTCCGTGAGCGGCATCGACCCCGGTGAGCCGGTCGACCTCGCGGTCGTGGCCGTGCCCGCCGAGCGGGTGCCGCAGGTCGTCGCCGAGTGCGGCGAGCGGGGGGTGCAGGGGCTCGTGGTGATCTCCGCCGGGTACGCGGAGAGCGGCGCCGGGGGGCGCGAGCGGCAGCGCGAACTGGTGCGCCAGGCACGGTCGTACGGCATGCGCATCATCGGCCCGAACGCCTTCGGGGTCATCAACACCTCTCCGGAGGTGCGGCTCAACGCCTCACTCGCCCCCGAGGCGCCCGTGCGCGGCCGGATCGGTCTGTTCACGCAGTCCGGCGCGATCGGCATCGCACTCCTGTCCGGGCTGCACCGGCGGGGCGCGGGCCTTTCCACGTTCGTGGGCTCGGGCAACCGCGCGGACGTGTCGGGGAACGACGTACTCCAGTACTGGTACGAGGACCCGGACACCGACGTCACCCTCATGTACCTGGAGACCATCGGCAACCCGCGCAAGTTCACCCGCCTCGCGCGCCGCTCGGCGACCGCCAAGCCCCTCGTCGTGGTGCAGGGCGCCCGGCACAGCGGCATCGCGCCCACCGGGCACGCCGTGCAGGCCACGCGGCTTCCGCACGCCACCGTGTCGGCGCTGCTGCGCCAGGCGGGCGTCATCCGGGTCGACACCGTCACGGAGATGGTCGACGCGGGGCTGCTCCTCGCGGGCCAGCCGCTGCCCGCGGGGCCGCGCGTGGGCATCCTCGGGAACTCCGAGTCCCTCGGGCTCCTCACGTACGACGCGTGCGTCGCGGACGGGCTTCGGCCGCTGCCGCCGCGCGACCTGACGACCGGGGCCACCCCGGCCGACTTCCGGGCGGCGCTCGCCGAGGCGCTGTCGGACGACGCGTGCGACGCGGTGATCGTCAACGCGATCCCGTGGGTGCGCGAGGACGGGGTCGCGGCCGACCCCGAGACCCTGGCCACGGAGCTGCGGGCCGCGGCCGCGCGCTGCTCCGCGAAGCCGGTCGCCGTGGTCCACGTCGAGCTCGGCGGGCTCGCGGCCGCGTTGGCCGCCGCCACCAGCACCCGTCCCGATGCGGCGGTACCGGTACGGCGCACCACGGGCACGACGGAGCCCCCGGCAGAGGCGGACGCGGCCGAAGACCTCGCCGAGCAGTACCGCATCCCCGCCTACCCCGCCGCCGAGCGGGCCGTTCGCGCCCTCTCCGAAGCGGTCAAGTACGCGCAGTGGCGGCGCGATGCCGCCGAGCCGGGGAAAGTGCACGAGTACGAGGACATCGACGAGAGCGGGGCCGCCGACCGGATCGCCGAGCTGCTCGCCGTCGAGGACGATCCGCGGGGTGCCACCCTCGCCCCGGCAGACGCCCACGAACTGCTCGGGCGCTACGGCATTCCCGTACGGCAGGCCCTGCCCGCGCCCGATCCCGACGCGGCGGCGGCAGCGGCGCGCAGGCTCGGCTACCCCGTCGCCCTGAAGACCACGGCCCCGCACCTGCGGCACCGCGCCGAACTCGGCGGCGTCCGGCTCGACCTCGCCGACGAGGAGCAACTGCGCAGGGCCTACCAGGAGTTGACCGACGCCTTCGGAAGGCCCGCCGAGCTGCGGCCGGTCGTCCAGGGCATGGCCCCGCGCGGCGTCGACACCGTCGTGCGCGCGGTCATCGACCCGGCGGCCGGCGCGGTGCTCTCCTTCGGTCTCGCGGGCGCCGCGTCCGAACTGCTCGGCGACACCGCGCACCGCCTCGTCCCGGTCACCGACCGCGAGGCCGCGTCCCTGGTCAGGTCGATCAGGACCGCGCCGCTCCTCTTCGGCTGGCGCGGCTCGGCCCCGGTCGACACCCCTGCCCTCGAAGAGCTGCTCCAGCGTGTGTCGAGGCTCGTCGACGACCACCCCGAAGTGGTCGGCGTCTCCCTGGAGCCCGTGGTCGTCGCCCCGCGCGGCCTCTCCGTGCTCGGCGCCTCCGTGCGGCTCGCGCCGCCGCCCGCCCGCGACGACCTCGGGCCGCGCACGCTCCCCCGCTACTGATACCGCGCGCGCCGGGCACTGGGGGCGCCACAGGGCATCGTGCGCCCCTCGCCGGGCCGTAGGATGGAGGGCATGGCAAAGACCGGTACGACGACCCAGGGGCTGCGCGCGGCGATCGAGCGCAGCGGCTACTACCCGGCCCTCGTGGCCGAGGCGGTGGAGGCCGCGATCGGCGGCGAGGCCATCGGGTCGTACCTGGTCCACCAGGAGACCACGTTCGACGCGAACGAAGTGCGTCGGCACGTCACGGTCCTCGTCCTGACCGGCACGCGCTTCATCGTCAGCCACACCGACGAGCAGGCGGCGGACAGCACGTCCCCGACGCCGTACGCGACCACCTCCACCGAGTCGGTCAAGATCGGCCGCATCTCCTCGGTCGTCGTCAGCCGCGTCGTCGCCAACCCGGAGAAGTACGTTCCCGGGTCGCTGCCCCGCGAGGTCGTCCTGACCATCGGCTGGGGCGCCGTCTCCCGCATCGACCTGGAGCCCGCCGCCTGCGGCGACCCCAACTGCGAGGCGGACCACGGCTACACCGGCAGCTCGACCGCCGACGACCTCAGCCTGCGCGTCAGCGAGGCGGGCGACGGCCCCGACGCCGTGCGGCAGACCCTCGCCTTCGCACAGGCCCTGTCCGAGGCGACCGCGGACATCGCCCGCTGATGTCCCTGCCCGCCTGGGACGACGTACAGCCGCTCGCCCTCGACACCGCCCCCGTGCCCGCGTACGGCACGGGATCGCTCGCCGATCTGCTGCCCACGCTCATCGCCCACCAGGGAGTGCCGGGGTACGACGAGCCCGTCATCCCCGAACTCGCCCCCGCCGACCGGAACTGCGTCTTCCTGATCGACGGGCTCGGCTGGGAGCAGCTCAAGGCCCATCCGGCCGAGGCGCCCTTCCTGACCTCGCTCATCGAGAGCTCGCGCGGCGGCACCGGACAGCCGATCACCGCGGGCTTCCCCGCCACCACCGCGACCTCGCTCGCCTCGGTCGGCACGGGACTGCCGCCCGGCGCACACGGCCTGCCCGGCTACACGGTCCGCAATCCGGCCACCGCCGAGCTGATGAACCAGCTCCGCTGGAACCCCTGGACCGACCCGCGCAAGTGGCAGCCGTACCCCACGGTCTTCCAGCAGGCGCACGCGGCGGGCGTGCACACCGCGCAGGTGTCGTCGCCGACCTTCGAGAACACCCCGCTCACCAAGATCGCGCTGAGCGGCGGATCCTTCCGGGGCAGGCTCTCCGGAGAGGACCGCATGGACCTCGCGGCGGCGCAACTCGCCGCAGGGGACCGGTCGTTGGTCTACACGTACTACGCCGAGGTGGACGGCAAGGGCCACCGCTTCGGAGTCGACTCCGACGCCTGGCGCGGCCAGCTCATGTACGTCGACCGGCTCGTCCAGCGCCTCGCCGAACAGCTGCCGCCCCGCAGCGCCCTGTACGTCACCGCCGACCACGGCATGCTCGACATCCCCTTCGACGACGCCTCGCGCATCGACTTCGACGAGGACTGGGAGCTGCGCGCCGGCGTCGCCCTGCTCGGCGGCGAGGGCCGCGCCCGGCACGTCTACGCGGTGCCCGGCGCCGCGAACGACGTCCTGACCGTCTGGCGCGAGGTGCTCGGCGAGCAGTTCTGGGTGGCGAGCAGGGACGAGGCGATCGCCGCGGGCTGGTTCGGTCCACACATTGATCAACGTGTGTACGACCGCATCGGCGATGTCATCGCCGCCGCCCACGACGACGTCGCGATCATCGCCACGGAGCAGGAGCCCAAGGAGTCCGCCCTGGTGGGCATGCACGGCTCCATGACCCCCGTCGAGCAGCTCGTCCCGCTCCTCGAAGTACGCTCCTAGCCGTACGCCCCACGCGGCACCCCCACCGACGCACGTACCGAAAGGTCCTCAACTCCCCATGCCCGAGCTGGTGTTCTTCTCCGGAACGATGGACTGCGGAAAGAGCACCCTGGCTCTGCAGATCGAGCACAACCGCTCGGCCAGAGGACTCCAGGGGATGATCTTCACGCGGGACGACCGGGCCGGCGAGGGCAAGCTGTCCTCGCGGCTCGGGCTCGTCACTGACGCGATCGAGGCGGCCGACGACTTCGACTTCTACGCGCACCTCGTCGACCACCTCACGCAGGGCGGCCGCGCGGACTACGTGATCGCCGACGAGGCGCAGTTCCTCGCCCCCGAGCAGATCGACCAGCTCGCCCGCGTCGTCGACGACCTCGGCCTCGACGTCTTCGCCTTCGGCATCACCACGGACTTCCGCTCCAAGCTCTTCCCCGGCTCGCAGCGCCTGGTCGAACTCGCCGACCGGGTCGAGGTGCTCCAGGTCGAGGCCCTCTGCTGGTGCGGCGCCCGCGCCACGCACAACGCCCGCACCATAGGCGGCGAGATGGTCGTCGAAGGCGCCCAGGTCGTCGTCGGCGACGTCAACCAGCTGCCGGGAGAGGTGGGTTACGAGGTGCTGTGCCGCCGTCACCACCGGCGCCGGACGACCGCGGCGACCGCGCGCGCCGGTGCTCTCTCGCCCGACGTGCTGCCGGTCGACACGGTGCCCGCGCGCCCCTGACTCACGCGGCGGGGTGCGACCGTACGACGGCGAAGACCGCGCCCTCCGGGTCGGCGACCGTCGCCATCCGGCCGTGCGTGCCGACCCTTGCGGGCTTGACGACATGGCCGCCGAGTTCGACGACCCGGTCCACCGTCTCGTCCACGTCGGCGACTTCGAAGTACGTCATCCAGTGCGGGCCCCGGTCCCGCGGCAGCGCCTGGCCCACGCCGTGCATGGACGCCACGGGGCGCCCCTCCACATGCAGGGTCAGATAGTCGAAGTCGGCCGAGACCACCGCCTCCTCGGTGTAGCCGAAGACGGTCTGGTAGAACTTCACGACGCTCGCGGTCTCGCGCGTCACCAGCTCGTTCCACGCGGGTGTGCCCGGCCGCCCGGCGACCGCCTGGCCCAGGTGGCCCGCGGCCTGCCAGATGCCGAACACCGCGCCCGCCGGGTCGGAGGCGATGGCCATCCGCCCCGCGTCGCCCGCGTCGATCGGGCCCACGCCGACCGTGCCGCCGCAGTGCCGCACCGCCTCGGCCGTCGCGTCCGCGTCGTCCGTCGCCAGATACGGGGTCCAGGCGATGGGCAGGTGCCGGTCGGGCGGCAGCTGGCCGATGCCGGCCACCTCACGGCCGTCGAGCAGGGCCCGTACGTAGGGACCGAGCTGTTCGGGGCCGGGCCGGAACTCCCAGCCGAAGAGCGCTCCGTAGAACTCCTGGGTCGCCGTCAGGCCATGGGCCATCAGGCTCACCCAGCATGGTGCGCCGGGTGCGTGCCGACCGGTCCCCGCGTCGTCACGCGGACCGTGCCCCAAGGACTCCGACGAGCTCAGTCCCGGGGAGGCCCCATTCGCCCGTGCCTCGGTCATCGTCAACCTCTCCTCGGCCCTCACGGTGGCCGCTCCGCTTCCGCTTCCGAACGCGCGTACCCTCGCCGCGCGAATGCGCGCCCGTGCAGATGCTCGCACCACCTGTCGCACCGCGCGTCCCGGCCGCGCCGCACTGGCCGGCTTCCCGCGGAGGATGCCCGAAATACGGTTTCTCACCCGTGAACATGTGATTGCCGAGCCGTGTCCGTCTGCTGTACGGGGCGTGCATGCTTCCGTACGCCCCGTGGTCGGGCGACGTCCGGCGGAGCAGGGTAGCCGGACCTTGGCGGCGCGGCCACCCCGTGCGCAAGGATGGGGCCCATGAATGCCATCATCTCCGCATCCGAACTCGCGAGCGACCTGGCGGGGGAGCAGCCGCCCGTCGTGCTCGACGTCCGCTGGCAGATGGAGGGCTCCATGCGCTCCGCGTACCTGGAAGGGCACCTCCCGTCTGCTGTTTTCGTCGACCTGGAGGCCGATGTGACGGGCCGGGCGGGTGCCGCGGGACGGCATCCGCTGCCGGATCTCGACCACTTCGGTGCCGTGATGCGGGCGGTGGGCGTCTCTCCGGAGCGGGACGTCGTCGTGTACGACACTGGCCAGAACTGGGCGGCCGCACGCGTGTGGTGGATGCTGCGCTGGACGGGTCACACCTCGGTGCGGGTCCTCGACGGTGGCATCGCGCTGTGGACGGGCCCCCTGGAGCAGGGCGCGGGCAGCGCCCCGGCCGAGGGTTCCTTCGTGCCCGCCCCGAACAGCACGGACCTCCTCGACGCCGACTCCGCCGCGGCCCTGGCCCGCTCGGGCCTGCTCCTGGACGCCCGCGCCGCCGAGCGCTACCGCGGCGAGGTCGAGCCGATCGACCGCGTCGCCGGGCACATCCCGGGCGCGGTGTCGGCGCCGACCACGGAGAACGTCGCCGCGGACGGCCGCTTCAAGCCGGCCGTCGAGCTGGCGGACCGCTTCAAGGCGCTGGGCGCGTCGGGGACTTCGGAGATCGGCGTGTACTGCGGGTCCGGCGTCTCCGGCGCCCACGAGGTGCTCGCCCTCGCGGTGGCGGGGATTCCGGCCGCGCTGTACGTCGGTTCGTGGTCGGAGTGGTCGGCCGACCCCGCGCGGCCCGTGGCGACGGGACCGGACCCGCAGTAGCCTTCCGCACTCCTACGGAGAGGGGGGCCACACCGACACGGTGTGGCCCG
>NZ_JBHYJI010000054.1:0-67244 GCF_042740435.1 Streptomyces sp. NPDC059002
CCTTGTTGTCGAGCTTGACCCAGGCGGAGACGGTGAACGACTTGGTGGTGTCCACGACCGGGTCGGTGGTCGCCGCGTACGCCGTCGTCCCGTTCAGCCGCAGCGCGCCGCCGGACTTGCCGGTGGCACCCAGCTTGGCGCCGCCGCCCAGCTCCGCGGAGGCCTCCTCGGCCGGGTGCCCCGACACCTGTCGTGCACCGGCGGCCTCGTCGAGGGTGAAGCGTTCCTTGCTGGTGGAGGAGCCGACGTCGAGCCAGTTCGTGATGTTGTCGACGCGGGCCGCGCCAGCGCTCTTGCCCTGACCGGAGTTGCCGAGGCAGGTGCCGTGATCGGAGCGGCTCTGCACGGCCGTGATGTTGCCGTCGGCGTCGAGCACCGGGCCACCCGCGTCACCCTTGCAGATCCGACCGCCGGTCAGTTCCGCCATGGTCCCGGTGGACTTGCCCAGGGTCGTCTTGCTGTGGTGCGGGCTGTTGGGCACCCACGCGGTGGCCGTACGGCCGTATCCGGCGGCGACCAGCGAGGCCCCCTCGGCGGGTGCGCCGCCTGCGAGCGTGGCCGGAGTGATCTTGGTGACCGGAGTGGCGAGACGGGCCAGCACCACGTCCCGGTCCTTGCGCGGCACGATGTGATCGATCTTCGTCGGGGCCTGCCCGGCGAAGGTGACCGTGGCGTTGCCTTGCGGCGCACCCTCGGCCGGTGCGGACTTGGCCGGGTCGTCCGTGAAGCAGCTGGCGGCCGTCAGCACCCAGCTCTTGTCGACGAGGGTGCCGGTGCAGGCACGCCCGCCCTTGAGGCCCGGCTGGTTCACGGTGACGCGGGCGAGCCATGGACGGGCGGGATCTCCGGACGGCGCCTTGACCGCCTTGCCCTGACCGACGCTCAGTTCGAGCAGCGTGGAGGAACGCTTCGGATCGGAACCCTCGCCCAGCTCCTGCCACTTGCCCGGTTCGAGGTCGACCTTCTCGACCTTCCCCTTGGTCTGGGGGCTCGCGCTGCGCACCGTCGCCGTGACGTCGTCGCGTCCCTCGGACTTGGCCAGGTAGGTCTGCTCGACCTCCATGGACAGATAGCCCACCGGGCCGGAGATGGCGAAGCACGTGTTCACGTCTTTGGTGACACGGCTGTTGATCCGGATCAGATCACCGCCGGACGTGCAGTCCGCCAAGGTGATGTGGCCGTCCCCCGAGATGAGCTTCAGCCCCTTCTCGGCCAGCACTGTGTCCCGGTCCGGGTACGAGAAGTCCTCGACAACCGAATCCGGTCCGGCACCGGGTGCGTCGGACGCGTTGGCGACACCGGTCAGCGGGCCGGTGCACCAGAGGGAGACACCGAACGCGGCCGTCAGCGTCATGGCCACTGGCCGCCCGAGCGTGCCGTGCCATCTCATACATGAACTCCTGAAAATCTCTGAACCACTGACAGAACGTCACGGCCCGAAGGGCCCCGTGACAGGTCTGGCCCTACCTCTGAGTCCGCTCATGGGCGTCAACTCGACTGCCTGCGGGGGCGGGTGGGCATCTGACGGCGGCTGCCGTCGGCCACAAGAGGCGTTACGTATGCGTACGCAGACGCCCTCTGCATGTCTCCACCCCAACAACTGGCAACTCGGAAAATCCCTCAAAAAGTATGAACCGCCTAAGAAACATATGAGGCGAACCTGGGGATATGCCAGGCGGCAAAAGGCGTTAACTACTCATATGGGACATGGTTGTTGTGGGGAGGCGCACGGTTGTACCGCTGAAGATCTCGATCATGCAACGAACGCAGTCGCAAACAGGCGGCGAGGGAAGGGGGCAAGGTGGACCGGAGCTGACGGTGACTCAGCCGTCCAGCTGTGCCCGCAGCCACTCCTCCACCTCGCCGACGTGCGCGGCCGCCGCCGCCCGTGCGGCCTCCGGGTCGCGGGCGACCAGGGCGCGGTGGATGCGGGCGTGCTCGCGGCGGGTGCGCTCGAAGGCGCCCTCTTCCTGGTAGCCGCGCCACACCCGGGCGCGGAACGTGCGCGAGGAGAGGCCCTCCAGGATCGCCGCCATCGTGTCGTTGCCCGCCGCGAAGGCGATCGTGCGGTGGAACGCCAGGTCGTGGGAGAGGATCTCCTCCGGGTCGTCGGTGGCGTTCATCGCCTCCAAGTGCTTCTCCACGTCGGCCAGTTGGTCGGGTGAGATGCGTGCCGCGGCGTTCGCCGTCGCCGTGGACTCCAGGACGCGCCGCACCTCGAGGAGCTCCACGAGCTGCGGTCCGCGGGAGAGGTCGGCGACCACTCCGAACGTCTCCAGGAGGTCCCCGGCCTCCAGCTGCGTGACGTAGATGCCGGAGCCGTGCCGCGCCTCCAGGACGCCGAGCACCGTCAGTGCGCGGATCGCCTCCCGCATCGAACTGCGCGAGATGCCCAGCTGGACCGCCAAGTCCCGTTCGGTGGGCAGGCGTTGGCCCGGTTCGAGGAGGCCGTCGCCGATCATCGCCTTGATCTGCTCGATGGCCCGCTGCGTCACGGTGCCCTTCTGCGGGGCGGACTGGTCTGGCTGGTCCACGTAACGCTCCTCCACTGGCCGAATGCGCGGAAGTCTAGCCAGAGATGTGGTCCGACCACTACGGCCGGAAAGCGCGAAAAGTTGGCGACGAGGGGTGTTGAGGGGGCCAAGTGGTCTGATAAATATTCGCGTCATCAGGGTCCTTGGATCGGTTCGAGCGCGTCTGATTCCCGCTCGGTCCCGCCCGATCCCCGTTCGATCTCGCCCGATGAGGAGCCGTCAGATGGCCGGCAGAACAGTGCGCAACAGGCCCAGCAGGATGGGGACTTCGCGGGCGGTGCGGATCGCCGCCGCGGCCGCCTGCGCGTCCCTCGCGCTCACCGCGTGCGGCAGCACGAAGGACAGCGCGTCCGGCGGCGGGGGCGGCGGCGAGGGCAAGGTCGGAGTGATCCTGCCCCTGCTGACCTCGCCGTTCTGGCAGTCGTACAACGACTACGTGCCGAAGATGGCGAAGTCCGAGGACGTCGACGCGATGAAGACCGTCAACTCCAACAGCGACCCCTCGCAGCAGATCACGGACATCAACAACCAGCTGAACCAGGGCGTGAAGGGCCTCGTCGTCGCCCCGCTCGACAGCGCAGCGATCTCCGCGGGACTCGACCAGGCCGAGCGCAAGGGCGTGCCCGTGGTCGCCGTCGACGTCGCGCCCGAGCAGGGCAAGGTCGCCATGGTCGTCCGCGCGAACAACGTCGCGTACGGCGAGAAGGCCTGCGACTACCTCGGCAAGCAGGTCAAGTCCGGCAAGGTCGTCCAGATCATGGGCGATCTGGCGTCCGTCAACGGCCGGGAGCGCTCCAAGGCGTTCCGGGACTGCGTGAAGAGGAGGTACCCGAAGGTGAAGGTCCTGGAGATCCCCGCCAAGTGGGAGTCGGACACGGCCGCGTCCAAGCTGGACACGCTGCTCAACTCCAACCCCGACCTCAAGGGCATCTACATGCAGGCGGGCGGCGTCTACCTCGCACCCACCCTGCAGACCCTCAAGTCCAAGGGAATGCTGAAGAAGACGGGCGAGAAGGGCCACATCACCGTCGTCTCGAACGACGGCATCCCGCAGGAGTTCGACGCGATCCGCAAGGGCCAGATCGACGCCACCGTCTCGCAGCCCGCCGACGCCTACGCCAAGTACGGCATGTACTACATCAAGGCCGCGATGAACGGGAAGAAGTTCAAGCCCGGGCCGACCGACCACGACTCCGAGATCGTCAAGCTGCCCAGCGGCATTCTCGAGGACCAGCTGCCCGCGCCGCTGGTCACCAAGGAGAACGTCGACGACTCCAAGCTGTGGGGCAACACGGTCAAATGACTGAGCCGATGACCAAGCCCCCCGCGGACCGGCCCGCCCCGACCCCCCTCGTCGAGGCGTCCGGCATCGTCAAGCGGTACGGACCCACCGTCGCGCTGCAGGACGGCCGTCTGACCGTCCTGCCCGGTGAGTCGCACGCCCTCGTCGGCCGCAACGGCGCGGGCAAGTCCACCCTCGTCACCCTCCTCACCGGACTCCAGGCGCCGGACGCGGGCACCGTCCTCTTCGACGGCGAGCCCGCGCCGCCCCTCACCGACCGCGACGCCTGGCGCCGCAAGGTGGCCTGCGTCTACCAGAAGCCCACCGTCGTCCCCGAACTCACCGTCGCCGAGAACCTGTTCATCAACCGGCAGCCCGAGGGCAGGGGCGGCTTCATCAGCTGGCGCAGACTGCGCACCGGGGCCGCGGAGCTCCTGGACACCTGGGACGTGCACGTCGACCCCGAGGCCCGCACCGCTGACCTCAAGGTCGAGGACCGCCAAATGGTGGAGATAGCCCGGGCGTTGAGCTTCGGCGCCCGCTTCATCGTCCTCGACGAGCCGACCGCGCAGCTCGACAACCGCGAGATCGAACGCCTCTTCACCCGCATGCGCGCCCTCCAGGAGTCCGGCGTCACCTTCCTGTTCATCTCGCACCACCTCCAGGAGGTGTACGAGGTGTGCCAGACCGTCACCGTGCTGCGCGACGCCCGCTGGATCACCAGCGCGCCCGTCGCCGAACTGCCGCGCGGCGCCCTGGTCGCGGCCATGGCGGGCGAGGTCATCGCGGAACAGGCCGAGGCCGAACGGGCCGTGGCCAGGACCGTGGTCCCCGCCGACGCCCCGGTCATGCTCGACGTCAAGGGCCTGACCAGTGCGTCGTACGCTGACATCGACCTGACTGTCCGCAAGGGCGAGGTCGTCGGGCTCGCCGGATCCAGCGGCAGCGGCAAGATCAACCTCGCGGAGAGCTTCGCGGGACTGCACGCGCCGACGTCAGGAATGGCCGAACTCGACGGCAAGCCACTGCCGTTCGGCGATGTGACCGCCGCCCTGCGCGCCGGAGTCGGCTGCGTACCGCGCGACCGGCACGGCCAGGGCCTGGTCTTCGGCATGTCCATCGGCGACAACGCCACGATGAGCGTCCTCGACCGGCTCGGCAGATACGGATTCGTCGCCACCGACGGCAAGCGCCGCTTCGCCGACGAGCTGATCGCACGCCTCGACATCCACGCCGAGGGCCCCGACCAGCCCGTGTCCGACCTCTCCGGCGGCAACGCCCAGAAGGTCGTCATGGCCCGCGCCCTGGCCTCCGACCCCCGCCTGCTGATCCTCATCAACCCCACCGCCGGGGTGGACGTGAAGTCCAAGGAGTCCCTGCTCGCCCGCGTCGACAACGCCCGCGAGGACGGCACCGCCGTGCTCGTCGTCTCCGACGAACTCGACGACCTGCGCCGCTGCGACCGCGTCCTGGTCCTCTTCCACGGCCGGATCGTCGCGGAACACGCGGCGGGTTTCACCGACCACGACCTGATCGCGTCGATTGAGGGGGTGGGCACCACGGGCCCCGAAAGGGGCGCGGGGAACTGCGCGAACAACCCCCACCGGCCCGCGGCCGACACTCAAGGAGACCACCATGGCTGACCTCAAGGCCGCGCCCACAGAAGCCGCCCCCGCGCCGAAGCACACCGCCGAAGCCCGCTCGGCGAAGGGCATGATCCTCCGCCGCGCACGTGAACTCGCCCTCGTACCCGCCTTGTTGCTCCTGATCCTCCTCGGGACACTGCTTAACGACTCCTTCCTGACGGAGCGAAACCTCGTTTCGATCCTCGGCGCCTCCGCCGCCCTCGCCATGGTCGTCCTCGCCGAGTCCCTCGTCCTGATCACCGGCAAGTTCGACCTGTCCCTGGAGTCCGTCGTCGGCATCGCGCCGGCCGTCGGCGCGCTCCTCGTGCTGCCCGCCGCCCAGGCCGGGTTCGGCACGGACCTGCCCGCCGCCGTCGGACTGCTCGCGATCCTGCTCGTGGGCGCGGTCATCGGCGCCTTCAACGGCGTGCTCGTCGTGAAGCTCAAGCTCAACGCGTTCATCGTGACGCTCGCCATGCTGATCGTGCTGCGCGGCCTGCTGGTCGGCGCGACCGAGGGCAAGACGCTCTTCGGGATGCCCGACTCCTTCTACACCCTGGCCACCTCCACCTTCCTGACCATCCCGCTCTCCGTGTGGCTCGCGGCGGTCGCCTTCGGGGTCGCGGGCTTCGTGCTCAAGTACCACCGCGTGGGACGCGCCCTGTACGCGATCGGCGGAAACCCGGAGGCGGCGCGCGCCGCGGGCATCCGCGTCGAGCGCGTGATGCTCGGGGTGTTCGTCGTCGCGGGCGCGCTCGCCGCCGTCGGCGGCCTGATGCAGACCGGCTACGTCGGCGCGATCAACGCCAACCAGGGCCAGAACATGATCTTCACGGTGTTCGCCGCCGCGGTCATCGGAGGCATCAGCCTCGACGGCGGCAAGGGCACCATGTTCGGCGCCCTCACCGGTGTGCTGCTGCTCGGCGTCGTACAGAACCTGCTCACCCTCGCCCAGGTGCCGTCCTTCTGGATCCAGGCCATCTACGGCGGAATCATCCTGGTCGCCCTGATGATCGCGCGCGTCACCACGGGCCGCGCGCAGGACTGACCCGCAGCTGGTTCCCCCGCGCCCCCGCCCCTTTCCGGAAAGGCCTCCTGTGTCCCCGACTCCCGCCCGCATCACCGCGGTTGACACCTACGACATACGGTTCCCGACCTCACGGGAACTGGACGGGTCCGACGCGATGAACCCGGACCCCGACTACTCCGCCGCCTATGTGGTGCTGCGCACCGACGCGGGCGAGGGCCTCGAGGGGCACGGCTTCACCTTCACCATCGGCCGCGGCAACGACGTCCAGGTCGCCGCGATCGAGTCCCTGCGCCATCACGTCGTCGGCCGCCAGGTCGACGAGGTCTGCGCCGACCCCGGCACCGTCAACCGCGACCTGATCGGCGACAGCCAGCTGCGCTGGCTCGGGCCCGAGAAGGGCGTGATGCACATGGCGATCGGCGCGGTCGTCAACGCCGTCTGGGACCTGGCGGCCAAGCGCGCCCGCAAGCCGCTGTGGCAGCTCCTCACGGACGCCACGCCCGAATGGCTCGTCTCCCAGGTCGACTTCCGCTACATCGCCGACGCCCTCACCCCCGACGAGGCCGTCGGACTGCTCAGGGCAGGACGCGAGGGGCGGGCCGACCGGCTTGCCGACCTGCGCGAGCGGGGCTTCCCCGGCTACACCACATCGCCCGGCTGGCTCGGCTACAGCGACGAGAAGCTCACCCGCCTCGCACGGCAGGCCGTCGCCGACGGATTCACCCAGATCAAGCTGAAGGTCGGCGCCGACCTCGACGACGACATCCGCCGCTGCCGCACCGCACGCCGCGCGATCGGCCCCGGCATCCGCATGGCGATCGACGCCAACCAGCGCTGGAACGTCGACGAGGCCGTCGAATGGACGCGCGCCCTCGCCGAGTTCGACCCCTACTGGGTCGAGGAGCCCACCAGCCCCGACGACGTCCTCGGCCACGCCGCGATCCGCACGGCCGTCGCCCCGGTCAAGGTCGCCACCGGCGAACACGTGCAGAACCGCATCGTCTTCAAGCAGCTCCTCCAGGCGAACGCCATCGACGTCCTCCAGATCGACGCGGCACGCGTCGGCGGCGTCAACGAGAACCTCGCCATCCTGCTGCTCGCCGCCAAGTTCGGCGTCCCCGTCTGTCCGCACGCGGGCGGCGTCGGCCTGTGCGAACTCGTCCAGCACCTGTCGATGTTCGACTACGTGGCGCTCTCCGGCACGACCGAGAACCGCGTCATCGAGTACGTCGACCACCTCCACGAGCACTTCATCGACCCCGTCGTGATGCGCGAGGGGCACTACACGGCCCCGACCGCACCGGGCTTCTCGGCGACCATGCGCCCGGAGTCCATCGCCGAATTCACCTATCCGGACGGCTCGTTCTGGGCCGCCGACCTCGCAGCGAACAAGGGAGCAGCCGCATGAGCGACTTCCAGGGGCTCAAGGCCCTGGTCACCGGCGGGGCATCCGGCATCGGCCGGGCCACCGCCGAGCTTCTCGCCGCCCGTGGCGCCGAGGTGGCCGTGCTCGACCTCGACCCGGGCGGTGTGGACAAGCCCCTTCGCGCGTACACCGCCGACGTCTCGGACGACTCCTCCCTGCGCGCGGCGGTCGCGGCGGCCGCAGCCGACCTCGGCGGCCTCGACGTCCTCGTCAACAACGCGGGCATCGGCGCCCAGGGCACCGTCGAGGACAACGACGACGCCCAGTGGCACACGGTCCTCGACGTCAACGTCCTCGGCATCGTCCGCACCACCCGCGCCGCCCTGCCCCACCTGCGCGCATCGTCGAGCGCGGCGATCGTCAACACCTGCTCCATCGCCGCGACCGCGGGCCTGCCGCAGCGCGCCCTGTACTCGGCGTCGAAGGGCGCGGTGCTCTCCCTGACGCTCGCGATGGCCGCCGATCACGTACGCGAAGGGGTGCGCGTCAACTGTGTGAACCCCGGCACCGTGGACACCCCGTGGATCGGCCGCCTCCTGGACGCGGCCCCCGACCCCGCCGCCGAACGGGCCGCGCTGCAGGCCCGCCAGCCCACCGGACGCCTCGTCTCGGCCGCCGAAGTCGCGGGCGCCATCGCCTACTTGGCGAGCCCGCTGTCCGGCGCCACCACCGGCACCGCGCTCGCCGTCGACGGCGGGATGCAGGGCCTGCGCCTGCGGCAGGCGGGCCGGTGAGCGCCCCGGCACGGCGCCCCCTGGGACCCGGCGGCGTCGAGGTGACCGAGCTGTCCTTCGGCGCCGCCGGCATCGGCAACCTCTACTCGCCGATCACCGACGCCCAGGCGGCCACCGCCCTCGACCATGCCTGGCACGCGGGCATCCGCTACTTCGACACGGCCCCGCACTACGGCCTCGGCCTGTCCGAGCGCAGACTGGGCGCCGCGCTGCGTGGCCGGGACCGGTCCTCGTACGTCATATCGACGAAGGTCGGCAGGATCCTCGAACCCCTCGACGAGGTCACGGGCGACGACCTCGCCGACGGCGGCTTCGCGGTGCCGCGCTCGCACCGCAGGATCTGGGACTTCAGCGCGGACGGCATCCGCCGCTCCATCGAGTCCAGCCTCATCCGCCTCGGCACCGACCGCGTCGACGCCGTCTTCCTGCACGACCCCGACCACCACGCCGAAGAGGCCTTCCGGGAGGGCTATCCGGCGCTGGAGAAGCTGCGCTCCGAAGGCGTCGTCGGCGCGATAGGCGCGGGCATGAACCAGGCGGAGATGCTCACCCGCTTCATCCGCGACACGGACGTCGACGCGGTGCTGTGCGCGGGCCGCTACACGCTCCTCGACCAGCAGGCCCTCGCGGAGCTGCTGCCCGCCGCGAGCGAGCGGGGCGCGTCGGTCGTCATCGGCGGCGTCTTCAACTCCGGGCTGCTCGCCGACCCGAAGCCGGGCGCGCGCTTCGACTATGTGACGGCGCCGGCCGAACTCCTCGGGCGGGCCCGCGCGTTGGGGGACCTCGCCGAGCGGCACGGCACCACCCTGCGGGCCGCCGCGCTCGCCTTCCCGTTCGGACATCCGGCCGTCGCCAGCGTCCTCGTCGGCATCCACGCGCCGGAGCAGGTCACCGACGCGGCACGGCAGTTCGCGACGCGGGTGCCGGACGACTTCTGGCGGGAGGCCCGCGCGGCAGGGCTGCTGCCCGCACACGTACCCGTGCCCGTCGCCGCGGAGGAGAGCCCGTGAGGATCGCCCTGCACACCAAGGTCCGCGCGGACCGGACCGAGGAGTACGACGCCGCCCACCGCGAGGTGCCCGCCGAACTCACCGCGGCGATCCGCGCGGCGGGCGCGACCTCCTGGACGATCTGGCGCAGCAGCACCGATCTCTTCCACGTCCTGGAGTGCGAGGACTACGCCCGTATGCTCGCCGAGCTGGAGAAACTGCCGGTCAACATCGCCTGGCAGGCCCGTATGGCCGAACTCCTCGACATCGTCCACGACTACTCCGCCGAGGGTTCGCGGGCCGGTCTTCCCGTCGTCTGGGAGCTGCCGTGACGGGACTGGTGGACGCCCACCACCATGTGTGGGACCTCTCCGTGCGCGACCAGGAGTGGATCACCGGCGAGGCGCTCGCGCCGATCCGCAGGAACTTCTCGCTCGCCGATCTCGCCCCCGAGGCGCGCGCAGCGGGCGTCACCGCCACGGTCCTCGTGCAGACGGTGACCGTGGCCGAGGAGACACCGGAGTTCCTGGCCGCCGCGGCCGACAGCGACCTCGTCGCGGGCGTCGTCGGCTGGACCGACCTCACCCGCCCGGACATGGCCGACACCCTGGCGCGGCTGCGTGAACTCCCGGGCGGGCGGCACCTGGTGGGCATCCGCCACCAGGTGCAGGGCGAGCCGGACCCCGAGTGGCTGCTGCGCCCCGACGTCCGCAGGGGCCTGGCCGCCGTCGCCGACGCGGGCCTCGCGTACGACCTGATCGTCCTGCCCCACCAGCTGCCCGCCTGCGCCAGGGCGGCCGCCGCACTGCCCGGACTCACCTTCGTCCTCGACCACGTGGGCAAGCCGCCCATTGCGACGGGGTCCCTCGAACCCTGGGCCTCGGCGCTCCGGACGCTCGCCGGGCGCCCCAACACCGTGTGCAAACTGTCCGGCATGGTGACCGAGGCCGACCACAGGGCGTGGACGGTGGACGACCTGCGCCCCTACGCGGACACCGTCCTCGAAGCCTTCGGGCCGCAGAGGCTGATGTTCGGCTCCGACTGGCCCGTCAGCACGCTCGCCGCCTCGTACGGCGAAGTCCTCGACGTGGCACGGCTGTTGACGCGCTCCCTGGACGCCGCCGAGCGGGGTGAGGTCTTCGGCGGTACGGCCCGCCGCGTCTACCGCCTCTGAGCCGGTGCGGAGAGCCGTGTCGGCGCCAGATACTCCCTGACGTACGTGCGTTCCCAGTGCGCGCCCGTCTCGCGCAGCTCGCGCCAGGTCGTGTACCGGTAGCGGTACAGCCGTGCCCGGATGTACGAGGGCGGCGCGCCGGGCGGGAACGGGGCGGAGCGCAGGAGTCGCAGCGTGTCCCTGTCGCCGTCCAGGAGCCGCTCCACCAGCGGGCCGAACCACGGCCGTGCGTACGCGGGGGAGAGCGCGGCGAACCACATCATCCAGTCGAGCCGCAGATGGTACGGCGCGAACTGGCGCGGCCACCGGCGTACGTCCCCGGGCTTCCCCTTGAACTCATAGGCGCGCCAGTCCGAGTCCTCGTGCGGCACCGGATCGGCCGTGCCCTCCAGGACGATCTCCTGGCGCACCCGGCTGACGCTGCCGAAGGCGCCGTACGCGTTGACGAGATGCAGCGGGTCGAAGGACGTGTTCATCACCTGCCGCCGGGACAGGAGATTGCGCACCGGACGGTAGCTCAGCGCGAGGAGCGGCACGGTGACGGCGATGACCACCACCTCGTACCACAGGGGAACGGGACCGAACTCGCGCGGCGCGTGCCAGGGGGAGAGGTCGAGGGCGGACACCGCGAGGACGATGGTGAGCCAGTTCAGCCAGGAGAAGTTGCCGGAGAGGACCAGCCACAGCTGGGTCGCGATCATCAGGCAGGCCGCGCCCGTCGCCACCGGCTGCGGGGTGAACAGGAGGACGGGTACGGCGAGTTGGGTGACGTGGTTGGCGGCGGCCTCGATCCGGTGCACGGGCCTGGGCAGCTGGTGGAAGAACCGGCTGAGCGGGCCGGGCATCGGCTGCGTCTCGTGGTGGAAGTACAGACAGGTGAGCCTGCGCCAGCACGCGTCGCCGCGCATCTTGATCAGACCGGCGCCGAACTCCACGCGGAAGAGCACCCAGCGCAGCAGGAAGAGCACGAGCACGGGCGGCGCGACCTCGTCGTTGCCGAGGAAGACCGCGAGGAAGCCCACCTCCAGGAGCAGGGACTCCCAGCCGAAGCCGTACCAGGTCTGCCCCACGTTCACGATGGACAGATAGAGCGCCCAGGGCACCAGCCACAGCACCATTCCGCCCCACAGCGGCAATGGGCCGTCCGCGCCCGCGAGCAGCGCCGCCGCGACCGCGCAGCCCGCCCACGCGCAGAGCGCGAAGAACCGGTCCGAGTAGTGGAGCTGGAACAGGCTGGGCGCCTGCCGGAACGGCACGCGCGCGACGTACCGAGGCACCGGCAGCATCCCGCGTTCCCCGATGAGCGCCCGGAACTGCAGGGCGGCCCCGAGGAACGCGACGAGGTACACCGCGGCGAGGGCCCGCTGGAAGATCAGCCGGCTCAGGTCGTACGCATCGGCCGTGAACCACTCCACCTCTCCATTGTGACGCTGGGTGAGGCCGGTCGGCCCGCGCTCGGGGTGTGCTCGCCCGCGCCGGGCTGCGTCCCGCCCGCGCTCGGCTTGCGAGGTGATCCGCCGCCCCGCAGACAATGAGGGACACATGCCCCGGCAACGGCGGGAGAACCCGGTGCGCGTCCCCACCAGGACCTACGCGATGACCTTCGCGATATCCACGGCCCTCGCGGTCGCGGGCGTCGCGGGCTGCTCCGGAGGCGGCGACGGGAACACCGCCGACAGCGGCCGCGAACTGTTCATGCAGCCCGTCGCCGCGCAGGGCCCCGATCCGTTCACCGACTCCACCGCGAAGTCCACCGCGACGTCCCCGCCCGTCACCCGTTCGCCGCAGCCCTCGCCCACCGGCTCCGCGACCCCGCAGGGAACCCGCTCCATCTCCGGCGGCACCCCCGGTCTCTACGGCGGCACGCACGCCATCGGCAGCTGCGACGTCGACCAGCAGATCCGCTTCCTCACCGCCGACCGGGCCAAGGCCCGCGCCTTCGCAGGGGTGTCCGGCATCGAGGCGGCCGCGATCCCCGGCTTCCTGCGGGGCCTCACGCCCGTCGTGCTGCGGGCCGACACCCGGGTCACCAACCACGGCTTCCGCGGCGGCTCCGCGACCAGCTTCCAGTCCGTCCTCCAGGCGGGCACGGCCGTCCTGGTCGACGAGCGGGGCCTGCCACGGGTCCGGTGCGCCTGCGGGAATCCGCTGAAGCCGCCGGTCGCGTTCCAGGGCGCACCCCGCCACAACGGCCAGGCGTGGCACGGCTATGAGCCCACGCGCGTCGTCGTGGTCACCCCGGCGCCGCAGCCGATCACCAACATCACCATCGTGAACATCGTCAACAACACCTGGATCGAGCGGAAGATCGGCGACGAGGACGCGAACGAGGACCGCAGGGCGAAGCCTCCGGTGAGCCCGACGCCCACTCCCACGCCGACGCCCACGCCCACCGACCCGGACGGCGATCAGGACCAGGACACGCCCGACGGGAGCGTCACACCGAGCGACCCGGACCAGGGCACGCCCGAGGACCGGGGCACGCCCGAAGACCAGGGCACGCCCGACGAGGACGTCGTGCCGAGCGCCCCCGACCCCGGCGACCCCACGGACCCCGACTCCTCGTCGACCGACTGCCCCACGCCCTCCCCGGTGACCGGTACCCCGGCGGAGCCCGCGCCCCCGCTGCCGCCCGGCTGCCCGACGCCCACGCCGCCGACCGACGTGCCGCCGCCTCCGGAGACCGTGCCCGACACCCCGGACCAGTCCGACGAGGGCCTGGTGCCGGACGATCCTTACCTGTCCGAGAACCCCCTGGACGACGACGATCCCGGCGTTTTCGCGAGCTGACCGGGCGCGGGGGCGTCGGCCGGAGCGGTGCGGGAGCGACGCGCGGGAACCAGTCAGACGGTCCGGCGCCGGGGCATGCCGATCGCGCCATTCGTGCACCCGGCGCTGGAGTCACTGATGTCCCTGTCGCCCCTGCCGTGAGTGTTCCGGCTTCTCCGCTGTCTTACGAATGGGCGTTGATTTCACTCATCAGGCAAATGCGCATGCGTTTTCGAGGGATGTGGAGCGGGTGAATCCGATTTCCCGCCGGATGGCGCGTTCCTGACGGTAATGAGATGGCATTGAGTCAAATAACGCTGGTAGTTGATTTTCAGATATGGCAGAGTCTTCGGACGAGCGGTCGGTCAAGTCGATGGAATTGATCCAGCTGTTCGACCGGGCGCTCAATGATCAGCCGTCTCGCGCGGGGGAGAAGTCGGCTCATGGACTTGGTGGAACGTGGTGAAGAATTCTCGATCATGCAAAACATGCTCGGTTCCTGCGAGGCCGGGCATGGCGGAGTCGTTCTGGTAAGCGGCGCGGTGGCCAGTGGCAAAACCGCGCTGCTGCGCGCCTTCGGCGAGCGGGCGACCGCCGCGGGCGCACTATATTTGCAGGCCACAGCCTCGGAGGCGGAGAGCGACCTGCCCCTCGGGGTGATGGGGCAGCTGCTGCTCGGCGCCGATCCGGTCGGTGCCGAGGCCCGGCGTGCGGCCCGGCTCGTGGACCTGATGGCGGAATCCGCGCAGCTTCGGCGCGCGCAGGGAGTGTTCCCCGCCGTGACGATGAGCGAGATTCCCGAACTCTGCGCGATTGTCCTTGAAAAAGCCAGAGAAAGGCCCGTGCTGCTCAGCATCGACGATGTCCATCATGCCGACAGCCACTCCCTCGAATGCCTCCTCTACCTGGCCCGCAGGCTCGACGTGAGTCGTATTCTGGTCGTCCTGAGTGAAAACAGCGGCTTCCTGGCCGGTAATACGCGATTGCGCGTCGATTTGATGCGCCTGCCCGGCTGTCGCAATATCAGGCTCGGCCCGCTCCAGCGGCAAGGAGTGGCAGAAATGATCTCAGGATTCGGTGCGCCGGGGTGGCGGACGCGCAAGCTCGTCTCGGACGTCCACCGCATCGGGGGCGGCAGCCCGCTGCTGACCCGAGCGCTGATCGAGGACCACCGCGCGACGGCCGCCGGAAGCACCTCCTCCGCCGATCTGGTACCCGGCGAGGCCTTCGTGCAGGCCGTCGCCACCGGTCTGTACCGCAGCGATCCCGCCACCCGGCGCACCACCTGGGCCCTGGCCGTCGCGGGACCCGAAGTGACGCTCGCCGAACTGGGGGAAGTCCTCGGCAGCAGCAGGGAGTCCCTCCATCGCAGTCTGCGCGCGTTGAACGAGTCGGGGCTGCTGGATGCCGGATGGTTCCGCCACGAGGCGGGGCGCGTCGCCGTGCTCGGGAGCATGGAACCCGCCGACCGCTCCCGCCTGGAGGCCCGGGTGGCCCGTGTCCTGCACGAGCACGGCGCGGCGGCGACCGTGGTGGTCCAGCATCTGATCGCGGCCGAGACCGTCGACGCCCCCTGGGCGCTGCGCACGCTCATCGAGGCCGCCGAGCGGGCCCTCGCCGACGACGAGGTCGAACTCGCCCTCACCTGTCTGCGCGTGGCCCGCGACACCTGCACCGACCCGCGCCAGTCCCTGGAGATCCGGGCCGCGCTGACCCGGGCGGGCTGGCGCGTCAACCCGTCCACCGTCGCCCAGCATCTGCCCGAACTCGGCGCCGCCGCCCTCGAAGGCCGCCTCGGCACCCGCGACACCGGCGAACTCGTCGGCCACCTCCTCTGGTTCGGCCAGGTGGAGCGCGCCCTCGACGTGCTCGGGGCGGCGGAGCGGAACGGCGCAGTGGCCTGCGGAAAGCTCGGGTCCGGCGGGCCGCAGGGACACGACTGCCCGCGCCGCTGGATGACGTACGCCTATCCGGGATTCCCCGCCTCCGCCCGGGCCTGCCAAGGCGCGACGCCCGAACACGCCCAGGTGCCCGAGCACGCACCGAGCCTGGCCCGCAGTCCCCACCAGCGGGCGGCGAGCCTGATGCGGGCCGTCCTCGACGGCGCGGGCGACGACGTGGTCGTCAGGGCCGAACAGATCCTGCAGAGCACCCGCCTCGACGACCGCACGCTGACCGCGCTCCTGGTCGCCCTGCACTCCCTCGTGCTCGCCGACCGCCTGGACACCGCGGCCTTCTGGTGCGAGACGCTGCTGGCCGAGGCCACCGAGCGGCGCGCGCCCATGTGGCAGGCGCTCCTCGCGTCGGCCAAGGCGCGCATCGAACTGCGGTCCGGGGCGCTCGTCGCCGCGGACGCGTCGGCGCGCTCGGCGCTGGACCTGGTGCCCGCCGAGGGCTGGGGGGTGGCCGTCGTCTCGCCGGTCGCCACGGCCGTGTTCGCGAGGACCGCTCTCGGCGGGCTCGACGAAGCGGCCGCCCAGCTCAGCGTGCCGGTCCCCGACGCGGCCTTCCAGACCCCCGACGGGCTGCTCTACCTGCGGGCCCGCGGCCACTACTACCTCGCGGCCGGCCGGCCCTATGCCGCGCTCGACGACTTCCTCACCTGCGGGGACCTCATGACCCGCTGGGAGTTCGACCTGCCCGCGCTCGTGCCGTGGCGGACGGACGCGGCGCAGGCCCACCTCGGGCTCGGCGACACCAGCCGTGCCCGCGCCCTCGCCGAGGAACAGCTGGCGCTCGTCGGTCCCGGCGCCACCGCGGCCCGGGCCGTCTCCCTGCGGGCACTCGCGAGGACGCTCGGCGCCGGGGGCCGCTGCGCGCTGCTCGGCGAGGCCATCGAGATCCTCAGGGAACGCGGGCACCGGCTCGAACTGGCGTATGCGACCGATGAGTTGGCGCGCGCCCAGCGCGAGCTCGGCAAGGTCGGCCAGGCGCGCACCCTGGCCCGCAAGGCGCAGCAGCTGGCGGCGGAGTGCGGCATCCAGGTGCCCAGGGTGGCGCCCGCGGAGGGAGCGGGCACCCTGGCCGCCGAGCGCCCGTGGCCCCCGGGCACCCGCAGGAACACCGTCGAACTCAGCAATGCCGAGCTGCGCGTGGCCACGCTCGCCGTCCGTGGCCACACCAACCGGCAGATCGCCGACAAGCTGTGCATCACCGTCAGTACCGTCGAACAGCATCTGACCCGCGCCTACCGCAAGTTGGACGTCCAGCGCCGCGCGGACCTCGCGGGGAAGCTCAGCCCGCTCACGGATCCGGGCGGCCGCGAGGGACCCGCGTCGCACGACGACTGCGACCGGCTGCACGTGGTCTAGCCGGTGGGGGAGGTCCGGGCGGTGGGGGAGCACCGCCCCGATGAGACCGGCGAGACCCGCGAGACCGGCAAGACCGGCGAGGGGGAGGAGCAGGAGGACATCGGTCATGTCTCCGCCCCTCCCGTCCGTGTGCCAGTGCCGTCGACGGTTCCGTTTCTACGCGGCGGCCGGTCACACCGCGGTCCGAAGATCTGTGATCATCACAGCCCGCACCGAGGGAGCCCGCAGCGGTCGGCCGCGCCCGGACCTGGCAACTCCGTTCCGCCCTGCCGATATTGCGCAGTTGGACAATGTCGTGGTCCGCCGTTGAGGAAAAGCTCCGGCACTTCTACCGTGGTCGGTCAATGGATTTCGCTCCGCATATGGGATTCCCCCGCCCCGCGAGTTCCGGGAAACCCGGAAATCCCGGAAATCCCGGCGAGCGCTTTCCCTTTCGCGATCACGGGAGGAACCCCTTGGTAGTGGTGATGGCCCCGGGGGCCACACAGAAAGATGTGGAAGCAGTCGTCGAACTGGTGCGCACGGCGGGCGGCGACGCATTCGTCAGCCGCGGTGTGACGCGCACCATCGTCGGCCTCGTGGGAGATGTGGAGGCCTTCGAGGCCCTCAATCTGGCCCAGCTGCGCGGGGTACTCGACGTCGTACGGATCTCGGTGCCGTACAAGCTCGTCAGCCGGGAGCACCACCTCGACCGGTCCGTCGTCACCGTGGCGGGCGTGCCCTTCGGCCCCGACACCCTCACCGTGATCGCGGGCCCCTGCGCGGTGGAGACCCCCTCGCAGACCCTGGAGGCCGCGCGCCTCGCCAAGGCCGCGGGGGCCGCGCTGCTGCGGGGCGGCGCCTTCAAGCCGCGGACCTCGCCGTACGCCTACCAGGGGCTCGGCGAACGCGCCCTGCGCATCCTCGCCGACGTCAGCGCGGAGACGGGGCTTCCGGTGGTCACCGAGGTCATCGACGCGGCCGGTGTCGAACTCGTCGCGCCCTACGCCGACATGCTGCAGATCGGCACCCGCAACATGCACAACTTCGCGCTCCTGCAAGAGGTGGGCGAGGCCGGGAAGCCGGTGCTCCTCAAGCGCGGCTTCGGCGCCACGATCGAGGAGTGGCTGATGGCCGCCGAGTACATCGCGCAGCGCGGCAACCTCGACATCGTGCTGTGCGAGCGCGGCATCCGCACCTTCGAGACCGCCACCCGCAACACCCTGGACATCAGCGCGGTGCCGGTCGTCCAGCGCCTCTCCCACCTGCCCGTGATCGTGGACCCCTCGCACTCGGGCGGCCGCCGTGACCTGGTCCTTCCGCTGACCCGCGCGGCCCTCGCGGTGGGCGCGGACGGCGTCATGATCGACGTACATCCCGATCCGGGCACGGCGCTCTGCGACGGCAATCAGGCCCTCACGCGCGTGGAGACCGCCGAGGTCGCGACCGCCGCGGCGATCCTCTCCCCGCTGATGGGCCGCAGGCTCGCGCAGCCGGCGGCGCGCCACTAGGGGGCCAGGGTTTCCCATAGGCCGCACATGGCGCCGCCATAGGAACCCCAGTAGGGGTGAAGGGTGCCGGTAGGGGTGAATAGGGGTGCCCGGCTGTGCAATTGCCGCGTTAGTGAGGGGTACCAGGTCCGAATGCGCGTTGTTAGGGTGAGCGTGTTCGGTTTGAGGGAAATTCCTTCCTCGATCGTGCTGGCACGGATTCCCGTAGGAGGGACAGGGGTGCCGAGTGCGGGTGGATTTCTGTAATTCGACGAGATGTTCGGTTCGGGTCCGGCACGGTGGTTGACCACGGCGAGGGCGTCCACAATCTGCGCGCGACGCCCCCGCCGCGCATTGTGCCGAGCACACCCATTCGGAGCGCGCAACGCATTCACTTCAGGGCCCTCGACAGAGGGCGAACGCGTACAGCGCACCTCGTCGAAGCACCCCTCCAGGAGCCGCACCGGGCCGGTCCGCCCGGCGACCCCTCGGAGGAGCACGGCGGTGTGACCTGAGCGGTACGGGGTGCCGGGGACGCACAGACGGGGGACATCCAGAGCTCAAGGGGGAGTTGAGTTGGCAACACCTGAGCACGAACAGATGGATCAGATAGACCGGTTGATGGTCGTCGAGGTCGAGATCGGCTCGCTGTCGACGACGGATTCACCGCGCACGTCCGGGGTCGACCCGGAGCACGTGGAGGCGCTCGCCGTCGTCCAGACTCCGCTGCCACCCATCACCGTGCACCGGCAGACGATGCGGGTGATCGACGGCCTGCACCGATTACGGGCCGCCGAACTGCGGGGGCAGCGCAAGATCGCGGTCAGGTTCTTCGACGGGGGCGACGCCGACGCCTTCGTCCTGGCCGTCGAGTCCAACGTCACGCACGGCCTGCCGCTGACCACGGCCGACCGCAAACGGGCCGCGGGGCGCATCATCGCCTCGCACCCGCAGTGGTCCGACCGCATGATCGCCTCGGTCAGCGGCATCGCCCCCGGCACCGTCGCGGACATCCGCAGACGCGCACCGGGCGGCCGTACGGGCGAGGAGAGCCGGATCGGCCACGACGGGCGGGTCCGGCCGATCAACGGAGCGGAGGGCCGACGGCTCGCCGGTGAGCTCATCGCCCAGAACCCGGGACTCTCGCTGCGCCAGGTCGCCCGCGTCGCGGCCATCTCCCCGGAGACGGTGCGTGACGTGCGCAACCGCATGATGCGCGGCGAGGACCCGGTGCCGCAGCGCGGCAGGCAGGCGGCCGGCGGCGAGGTACGGGTGCCGCCCCCGCGGCTCGGCCGTGGTCCTTCGGCGGTGCCCGACAGGGACGCGGCGCAGGACCGGGCCGAGGCGGTGAAGCGGCTCAAGGCCGACCCCGCGCTGCGCTTCAGCGAGATCGGCCGCACCCTGCTGAGGCTCCTCAACATCCACACGATCAGCATGGAGGAGTGGGACCAGATCATCGACACCGTCCCGCCGCACTGCAGGGGCGCCGTGGCCTACCTGGCCAACGAGAGCGCGGAGATGTGGACGGAGGTGGCACTCCGGGTCCAGAGCAAGGTCGCCGAAACGGCATAACGCACGCGGCCGTCGCCGGGCAGGCACAGCAAGGCGGCCAGGACCAGTGCGTCCAAGTGAACGGACCGTCCGGTTGGACGGCGGAGCCCCCACGCGTCGCCTCCCCCCACATGCGCGCGCCAGGGGCTCCGCCTAGCGTGGGCCCATGGACGCGGGAACCGGTGGGCCCGACCCGGCGGGGCACTGCCGCTGCGGGACGCCGGCCCACGGCTGCGCGGCAGGCTGCTTCATGGACCTGTACGGGTCGGCGCTGCGCATGGGCCGCTTCGACTGGGACCTCGACCACGGCCTCATGACGATGGACGCCGCCGCCCACGAGGTCTTCGACGTACGCGCCGACGAGTACGACAACCGGCCCGAGACCCTCGGCATCCGCGTCCCGCCCATCGAGGCCCACCGCCTCGACGAGATCGTCTCGCACGCCCTGAAGGACGGCAGTCAGGCCTACGGCGCGTACTTCCGCGTGCGCCGCCGCGACGGCATCCTGCGCTGGACGCACACGCAGGGTCACATCCTGCGCGACGCCACGGGGCGGCCGCACCGCATCGTCGGCATCGTCAGCGACGCGACGCGCGAGCTCGGCAACAGCCCGGGCGCGCTGCGCGAGCGGGCCGACGAGGAGGCCGAGCGGCGCCGCACGACCAGCATCGTGCAGGGCACCACGGCGGCCCTCGCGCACGCCCGCACGGTGCGGGACGTCATCGACGTGCTCAAGGACGCCCACGGCCTCGCGCACCTCGGCGCGTCGAACCTCGTCATGGGTCTGGTCGAGGCGGGCCGGATCCGGCTGGTCGCGGAGGGGCCCAAGGGCAGCTTCGTGCAGGGCACCCGCTTCACGGGGATCGACGAGGCGTACCCGATGAGCGAGGCCGTCCGCACGCTCGCGCCGCGCTACATCGAGACGGCCGAGGACTTCGCGGAGTCCTATCCGCTGCTGTGGCCGCACATCGACGAGCTCGGCATCACCGCGGCCGCGTATCTGCCGCTGATCGCGCAGGGCCGCGCCATCGGCGTGCTCGGGCTGCTCTACCAGGACAAGACCGGCTTCACGGACGAGGAGCGCAACGTCCTCGTCGCGCTCGGCAGCAGCATCGCGCAGAGCCTGCAGCGCGCCATGTTCTACGAACAGGAGAAGGACCTCGCGCAGGGCCTCCAGCAGGCCATGCTGCCGCGCACCATCCCCGGCGTGCCCGGCGCCGAGGTCGCCGTCCGCTACCGCTCGGCGGCGCTCGGCAGGGACATCGGCGGCGACTGGTACGACGTGATCCCGCTGCCCGGCGGCCGCGTCGGTGCCGTCATCGGCGACGTCCAGGGCCACGACACGCACGCGGCCGCCGTCATGGGCCAGCTCCGCATCGTGCTGCGCGCCTACGCCGCCGAGGGGCACACCCCCGCCACCGTGATGGCGCGCGCCTCCGGTTTCCTGCACGAACTGGACACCGAGCGTTTCGCGACCTGCCTGTACGCGGAGGCCGACCTGTCGACCGGCGTGGTGCAGTTCGTGCGCGCGGGCCACCTCGACCCGCTCGTCCAGCTCACCGACGGCTCCTGCCGCCGCGTGCCCGTCGACGGCGGCCTGCCGCTCGGCCTCTCCGCCGAGTTCGGGCGGCTCGACTACCCCGTCACCACCCTCGAACTCGACCCGGGCCAGACCCTGTTGCTCTGCACCGACGGCCTCGTCGAGGAACCGGGCGCCGACCTCGACGACGGCATGCGCGCGGTCGCGGAGCTGGCCGCCACGGGACCGCGCGACCTGCAGAAGCTCGCCGACCGGCTGTGCGGCGTCATCGACGGCAGGGGCGGCGACGACGACGCGGCGCTGCTGCTCCTGCGCCGCCGCATGATCGACGCGCCGCAGTCGGGCGGCCGGCTCCAGCAGCACGTCGCGCCGAGCGACCCGGAGGCGCTCGCCGAGGCCCGGCACATGATCAGGGCGGCGGTACGCGCCTGGGGTGCGGGCGAGCGCGCCGACGAGATCGAGCTGGTCGCCGACGAGGTGATCACCAATGCGCTGATGCACACCGACGGCTCCGCGATCGTGACCCTGCGCGTCCTGACCGGCACCGACCGGCGGCTGCGCGTCGACGTCGAGGACTCCTCCAGCGCCCTGCCGCGCCGCCGCGACGCGGGCGAGTCGGGGGTCTCGGGCCGCGGCCTGCTCCTGGTGGACCGGCTCGCGGACGTCTGGGGCGTGGACGCGCGGGGCAGCGGCAAGTGCGTGTGGTGCGAGTTCGTCGTGCCCGCGCGGGACGTGCGGGGCTGAGGGAGAACCATGCCGGAACTGCCGGAGGTCGAGGCGCTGCGCGCCTTCCTGACGGACCATCTCGTCGGCCGCGGGATCGTCCGCGTGCTGCCGGTCGCGGTGAGCGCCCTCAAGACGTACGACCCGCCGCTCACCGCCCTGGAGGGCCGCACGGTCACCGCGGTGGCGCGGCACGGCAAGTTCCTCGATGTGGACGCCGAAGGGCTGCACCTCGTCACCCACCTCGCCCGCGCGGGCTGGCTCCAGTGGAAGGACCGCCTCCCGGACGGCGCCCCGCGCCCCGGCAGGAGCCCGCTGGCGCTGCGTGTGGCGCTGGAGACGGGGGAGGGCTTCGATCTCACGGAGGCGGGCACACAGAAGCGTCTCGCCGTGTACGTCACCGAGGACCCGGGGACGGTTCCCGGCATCGCCCGTCTCGGCCCCAACCCCCTGTCCGCCGACTTCGACGAGGAGCGCTTCGCCCGGCTCCTCGCGGGCGAACGGCGGCAGATCAAGGGCGCGTTGCGCGACCAGAGCCTGATCGCGGGCATCGGCAACGCCTACAGCGACGAGATCCTGCACGCGGCGCGCATGTCGCCGTTCAAGATCGCGTCGAACCTCACGAAGGAGGAAGTCCATGGGCTGCATGTGGCGCTGCTGGCTACGTTGACCGAGGCGGTGGAACGCTCGCGCGGTGTCGCGGCGGGCCGCCTCAAGGCGGAGAAGAAGAGCGGCCTGCGCGTGCACGGCCGCACCGGCGAGAAGTGTCCCGTCTGCGGCGACACGATCCGGGAGGTGTCCTTCGCCGATTCCGCACTGCAGTACTGCCCGACGTGCCAGACGGGCGGCAAACCCCTCGCGGACCGGCGGATGTCGCGGCTCCTGAAGTAGTCGCGGCTCCCGAAGCAGCGGTCCTCCGTGGGGAGTTGATCGTACGAGGATGTGTACGGCCCTACAGGCGGCGCAGCGTGAGGAGTCGCCGCCCGTCGGCCGTGCGCACCTCGTACCGGTCGGTCTGTGCCGGGCGCAGGGCCGCGACGCCCCGGGTCCGCACGGTGGGCGTGTTCACCCGCCAGGTCGTGACGGTCTGCTCCGACCCGTCGGTGCCGATCGCCACCAGCTCGCAGACCCGGGCGCCCGGCGCGTGGTCGTGCACCGTGATCCCGATGTCCGTCCCCCAGGCACGGTCGCGTGCCGTGAGCGTGGCCGAGACGTGGCCCGGGCCGTTGCGCGCGCTGAGGGGCGCGGGACCGGCGTCGGACGCGGTGAGGACGGCCGCGGCGGGCGCGGCGACGGCGATGACGACTCCGGCGGCGACCGCGTGGAGCAGGCGCCGGCGCCGCCCGCGCAGCCGTCCCGTCTCGCGGAGCAGCCGGTCGAGGAGCCCGGGGTCAGGGGCGGCGAACGGGTCCACGGAGGACGGTGTCAGGCGGCCGTAGGACTCCAGCTGGCGGGTGGCGGTGCCGAGTTCGTCGATCGCGAGCAGGCAGGCGGGGCAGCCCATGAGGTGATCCTCGAAGCGGAAGGCGTCCGCTTCGTCCAGGACGCCGAGCGCGTAGGCGCCGACGTCGCGATGCCGCTCCAGGGGCCTCATGGCGTTCCTTGTCCGGTGGGGTGCTCCTTGCCCCCTCCGGTACGCGGCGGACCACCGAATCACTCAAGCCGTGGGCCCCGCCGTCAGAACAAGTGGATCGCCAGATGCCCGAGCGGCAGGCCGAGCCGCCAGGCGGGCGTCCACACCTGTGGCCCCTCCTCGTCGCCCGGCACGGGACCGCCGCCGGGCACCGCGTCCAGGTCGGGGGCGAGCAGCTCGGTGTCCTGGAGCCAGCGCCATGCCAGGTCGGCGAGTTCCAGGTCGGGCATGGTCACGCGGTCGGCGACGGCGTCCTCCACGAGCAGCTCCATGCGCTCGCGGACCCAGTCCTGCCACTGCTGGTCGTACGCCGTGAGGGACAGCCAGGTCTCCAGCTGGGTGACCACCCGGATCCCGGACAGTTCGCCCCTGCTGTCCGAGAGGAAGATCGTCAGGGCGAGGGCGTCACGCCCCGCGCGGTATTCGAAGGACGTGGGGGGCATCAGGTCGCCGGTGCGCAGCAGCTCGTCGGCGATGTACTCGGCGTACAACCACGCCATGGGCACGGTCAGTTCGCCGTCCCGGGGGCCCTCCGTGTTTCCTCTGGCCTCGTGCTGCATCCGATCCGCCTTCCTCCGGTCCGTGCGCGTCACCGGCCATTGGCCCCCCAATCCGGAACACGGATGAGGACAGCCGATTACCCAACGGGGGTGCCGGGCAAGGCGCTTTGCCGAGCCTTGACCCGGCCCACGGTTTCATCGCAGGTCGGCAGGGTCGTGTTCTTCGCGTCACAGGGCCCAACGAGGTGACTCCGTTTCAGGGACTGTGGCGGCATTGGTCCTTGATTCACCGTCAGGTCCGTATGTGGATTCGTTTGCCCCATATACCCCGATCCACGGAGCCCGGCGGATGACGCAGCACGCACGCAATGCACACGAAACACGGACCACCCCCACCCCGAGAAGCACACGAGGAACAAGGAGTACGCGGCGGGCGGCGGCCGCCGCGGCGGCACTCCTCATCGGCGCCACCGCGGCCTGCGCGGCCGAGCCCGACGGCGCACCCGACAGGCCCCCCGCCCCGCAGCATGCCGCGTCCGGCCCCGCACCGGCCCCCTCCGCGGCGGGCGGCGGCACCGCGGGACCCCGCGCGTTCACCCTCGTCGCCTCCGGCGACGTCCTGCCGCACTCCTCGATCATCCGCAAGGCGAACAGCGACGCGGGCGGCGACGGCTACGACTTCGCGCCGATGCTCGCGGGCGCCAAGCCGGTCGTCGCCAAGGCCGATCTGGCGATCTGTCACATGGAGACGGTCTACGGCGCGAACGGCGACTACTCCGGCTACCCCAGCTTCAAGTCCCCGCCCCAGGTCGCCCGCGCCCTCAAGGCCACCGGGTACGACGCCTGCTCCACCGCCTCCAACCACACCCTCGACGACGGTTCGGCGGGTGTGCGCCGCACCCTTGACGCCCTGGACAAGGCGGGCGTCAAGCACGCGGGCTCGGCCCGCTCGGCCGCCGAGGACAAGAAGCCGGCGTGGCTGCGCGCGGGCGGCGCGAAAATCGCCCAACTCGCGTACACCTACGGCACGAACGGCATCCCGCTGCCCAAGGGCAAGCCCTGGTCGGTCGACCTCATCGACCGCGACAAGATCGTCGCGGACGCCCGCGCGGCCCGCAGGGCGGGCGCCGACGTCGTGGTCGTCAGCCTGCACTGGGGCAGCGAGTGGCAGGACGAGCCCGACCGGCAGCAGCTGCGGCTCGGCAAGAAGCTCACCGGCTCCCGCACGGGCGGCCGCCCGGACATCGACCTCATCCTCGGCACGCACGCGCACGTCCCGCAGGCGTACGAGAAGGTCAACGGCACCTGGATCATCTACGGCATGGGCGACCAGATCGCCGGCGACATGATCAACCACGAGGGTGCCCACGACCCGCGCGGCAATCAGGGCTCCATCGGCCGCTTCACCTTCGCACCGCCCGCCAGGCCGGGCGCCCGGTGGGAGGTGCGCAAGGCCGAGTTCATCCCCATGTGGTTCGACACGGACCCCGGCCGCGTCGTCAACCTCAACCGGGCGCTCGACCGCGGCGCCGACGTGGGCGGCATCCGCGACCGCATCCGCCGCGTCGTGCTGAGCAGGGGAGCGGGCAAGAGCGGTCTGGTCATGGGGGAGTAGCCGGTCCGACGTGCAGGAGCCAGCCGCGTCCCGGGGCCACCGGGACCGGCTCGCCCGCCGCGAAGCGCCGCTCCGGCTGGAAGCCCTCGATCGCCGGCGCGTACGCGGCGACCGGCCGCCCGCCCGCCGCGGTCAGGACGACGTCGACCGGTTCCTTCGCCCAGGAGGCGAGCGCCGACGCCGTGCCGCCGGGACCCTCCCACGTCGTCGCGAGGACGTCGTCGCGGCCGGTGCGCACCGGCGGCTCGCCCGCCCACCAGCCGGTCATCTCCGCCTCCGGCAGCCGCAGCAGGTCGAACGCCCGCCACAGCGGCCGCACATCGGTCATCGGCGCCCGCGCCGTCATCCCGAAGACGAGCCCCCGCCACGGATTGCCGCCGCCCTCCAGCATCTCGCCCATGAGCCCGAACGGGATGCCCGAGATCTCCACGAGCCAGTACGCCGGGTCCGCGCCGTCCGCCCCGTCGTAGTCGAAGAGCTCGCCGAGCCAGAGCCGGTCGACGTACGGCAGCAGCTCCGCGTACAGATTGGCGCTGGAGGCGAACCCGTCGGGCTCCCGGTACTGGTTGCAGGAGTGCAGGTCGACCACGGGCGCGGACCCGCCGGTCCCGGCGAGCGCCTTGCGGACCCGCTTCATGGTGGTCCTGTCGTACGCGACGTCGTCGAGGTAGAGCCCGTCGACGCCCACGACGCGGCGCAGCCGCTCGATGCCGCACACATAGGAGTTGTGCCAGCGCGAGTCGCCGGACGTGACGACCGCGACGTCGCCGACGTCGGGCGCCACCCAGCCCGGGACGTGGTCGCCGCCCAGATGCTCCTGGAGCCAGGCGTGCCCGCCGCCGGGACCCGACGAGAAGATCTCGTCGCCGAACGAGGCGAGGACGGGCAACTCCGGGGTGTGCCGGGTGAGTTCGCGCACCGTGTCGTACACCTTCACACGGACGCCGAGCCGGTGCGCCTCGCCCGTGTAGGCACGCAGCGCCTCGGCGGCGAGCAGCGGATCGTTGAGGTACGGGTTGGGCGGTGTGGCGTGGTGCAGATTCACGACGTTCGCGCCGTACTCCGCGACCTCCCGCGGCGACGCGTACGCGTGGAAGTAGCGCTCGGCGAGGTGTCCGCCGGGATCGAGCGGCTTGAACGGGGTGAGCAGCAGTCGGAACTCGAAGCGGCGGCTCTCGCCCGCGCCCAGCCGCAGCGGCCCGCTGAACGCGGTGAGCGCACGCACCCCCGCGGCCGTCCGCAGCCGCACGCCGCCCGCCCCGTCGCCCGCCCAGGAGCGCGGCGTGACCAGGGGCTTCTCCCGGTAGTAGTTGGTGTTCAGCGGCCGTGCGTAGTGCTCGTCGCGCAGCGAGAGCTGGAGTCCGGCCGCCGGGTCGCCGAGCCAGAAGGCGTCCTGGTTGCGGGTGGGCGTGGCCCAGTTCCAGTCGTACGCCGCCGGGCACGCGCGGCCCGTGAGGCCGAGCCCCATCGCGTACCGCGCGACCTCCTCGCGCACCGGCACGTCGAGCCGCACGTCGAGTCCGGTGTCGGCGGTCGCCGTCACGGTGGCGCGCACCACGAGGAAGCCGTCGGCCTCCAACTCGCCCTCCGTGTCCAGGAGTACGTCCTGTCCGGTGGCCCGCGTCGACCAGCGCACCCGGGCCTGGCCCGGCTGGTCGACGGTGAGCGGGCCCTGCGCCAGGGGGCGGCCGACGTCGAGCGTCACCGGTGCGGCGAGCAGATCGCGCTCGGCTCCTTCGACGCGGGTGACGGCCGGGGTGAAGGCGGAGGTGATCCGGTGCGGGAGCCCGTCGGGGCCGAGCTCGACGGCGCGGCCGAGCAGGGTGAACCGGTGCCCGTCGGTCTTCACCGGAGTGAACGGCGGGACCACCTCGTCGTCCTGCGCGAGCGTCGAGTCCAGCCAGCGCAGCCGGGCGAGCCGGCCGGGATCGCCCGCGCCGTGATCGGCGACGACGGCCTCGCGGACGGTGAGCCGCAGCGGAAGCACCCGCTCCGATGTCCCCCGCGCACGGACCGCGATCTCCGCCTCGTACGCTCCGGGCTCCGCACCCTCGGGCACGTCGATGCCGAGCCACAGCGCCGTCACCCCGCCCGCGGCCACCGCGACGCCGCGCTCGAAGGCGTCGCCGCGGGCATCGATGCCACCGGTGCTCAGACAGCGCACGGGAAACGGCAGCCCGCGGACCTCGGCGCGGACGCCGGCGAGGTCGGTGAGGGCGTGCACGCCGACCTGCACCGCGTAGAACTCCCCGCGGTCCGCGCCGCCCGCGAAGGGCGCGCCCGGCTTGGCGAGCGCCCAGCGCGCGGGCAGCCGCGCGTAGCGGCCCAGCGGATGCTTCCTGTCCTCGCCGAAGAGCAGGAACGGCTCGTCCGGGTGGGCCTTGTGGAGCGCCGCCCGCTCGGCCGCCGTCGCCGCGAAGCCCAGCGGGGCGAACGAGTCGAGTGCGCTCGCCGCCTCGTAGCGGAAGGCCTCGGCGCGGGGGAGCGCCGCCCAGGTGGCAGGGTCGTCGAGCCCGCAGCGGTGCACCCAGCCGGGGTCGGCCGTCCTGGTGGGCGGGCGGTAGGCGGCCTGCGGGTAGGAGGGCTTGCCGGTGTGCGCGTACGGCAGGTAGTGCACGGCGTACGCACCGGGCCCCGCCGCGGGCTCGAAGGCGATGCGGCCGCGCTCGTCGGTCACCTCCACGGCCACCGTGTTGTGCACGCGGAGCCCCGAAGGGGCGAGGACGATCACGTCCACGTCTGCCGCGGTGGACTCCTGGCGCCGCCACGGCAGTTCGGCCGCGACGGCGGGGGCCGCGGCCGTGACATCCACCAGCAGGCGATGATTTCCGTAGACGTCCTGATCCCAGATGCCGATGCCGCACTCCAGCTCGGGATGGCCGGGCCGCGGTCCTGTCTCACCCATCTGTGCTCCCCAAGGGCGCTGTTTATTAGGTAAGTTTCTCAATCGCTCCGGGTCACCCTGGGGACGAACCGATCATGCTGTCAAGGGGGAGGGACCCATGAGTGGCGACCCGTTGAGTGGCGATCCGTCACTGCTGCGACGGCTGAACACGGCGGCCGCGCTGCGCGTGCTGCGCGAGCGCGCCGAGATCACCGTGCCGGAACTGGCCTCGCTGATCGGCGTCTCGCGGCCCACCGCCCAGGACCTCACCGCCCAACTCCTGCGCGAGGGACGGCTCGTGGAGCTGTCGCCCGGCAGCGGGAGCGTCGGCAGGCCGGCCCGCAGATTCCGCTTCCGCGCCGAGGCGGGCCATGTGCTCGGCGTGGACATCGGCGCGCACAAGGTCCTGGTGCTCGCCGCCGACCTGCTCGGCCGCACCGTCGCGGCCGAGCGCATCGCCGTCACCCCCGAACTCCCCGCCCGCGAGCGGGTCGACGCGGTGCGCACGGCCATCGCGGGCTGCCTCGCCAAGCCCGGGGCTGCGGCGGTCAGACCGCTCGTCACCGGCGTCGGCACCAGCGGCATGGTGGACACCGAGGGGCGCGTCGCGGTCAGCGACTCGCTGCCCCAGTGGACGGGCCTCGACCTCTCGAGCGAACTCGCCGACGCCGCTCCTGGCCCCGTGGTGGTGGGCAACGACATCCAGCTGGCCACCCTCGCCGAGTGCACCGGCGGCGTCAGCGTCGACGTGCGCGACTGCGTGTACCTGTACGTCGGCAACCGGCTCGGCATCGGCCTGTGGCTGCGCGGCGAACTGCACCGCGGCCACCACTCCGCCGCGGGCGAAATGGTCGCGGGCGACGGCTGGGAGATGTCCTACCAGCGGCTTCTCGACTGGTTCGCCGGACACCAGGGCGCCGAGAAGCCCACCCGGGAGAACGCGGCGCGCGCGGTGGTCAGCGCCGCCGCGGCAGGCGACGGCGGCGCCCGCTACACCCTGCGGGCCTTCGCCGAATGCCTCGCCGACAGTCTCACGCGGCATGTCGCGGTGCTCGATCCACGGGCCGTCGTGCTCGGCGGCGGCATCTCCCGCGCGGGCGCCCTGCTCAGCGAACCCTTCGCGCAGCGCCTCGCCGAACGCTGCCCGTACGCGCCCCAGGTGCGCACTTCCGTGCTCGGCGAGGAATCGACCGCAATCGGGGCAGCCCGCCTCGCACTGGACCACCTGGAACAGATGGAACACACCGACCGCGCCGCGCAGAAAAGTCCAACCCCTTAGGCCTCGCGGGTGGTTGACGGGCGCGGGCGGCCCTTCCATGATGTGGCTCTCTTTCGGCAAGTTGGCTTCTTAATTACGTCCTTCCGAGGTGCGAGTGACATCCCCTGCTACGCGCCGCAGGCCACAGGCCGCGTCGCCCCCCGCGTCCCCATCGAAGTCGACGTCGAAGTCCCGTGCGGGACAACCGGGTCCGAGGCTCCACAAGCGAGCGCCGTTGCGGGTCCGGCTGCGCAACAACTGGGTGATGCTCGCCCTCATGGCGCCCGGCGTGCTGTTCTTCATCGGGTTCTTCTACGTCCCGATGCTGGGCAACGTCATCGCCTTCCAGGACTACCAGCCCTTCATCGGCTTCAAGGACAGCCCCCTGGTCGGACTCGCCAACTTCCAGGAGCTGTTCGCCGATCCGGCGTTCTGGGAGTCGGTGCGCAACACCCTGGCGTTCGCCGCACTGCAGCTGATCTTCTTCTTCCCGGCCCCGCTGGCCCTGGCGCTGCTCATCAACAGCCTGGTCAGCCCGCGCATCAAGAAGTTCGTGCAGAGCATCGTGTATCTGCCGCACTTCATCTCGTGGGTCCTCGTCGTCGCGCTCTTCCAGCAAGTCCTCGGCGGCGCGGGCCTGTTCAGCAACTATCTGCGCGACCACGGCATGTCACCGCTCGACGTGATGAGCGACCCCAGCACCTTCCCGCTCCTGATCACCGGCCAGGTGATCTGGAAGGACATCGGCTGGGGCATGATCATCTATCTGGCGGCGCTCGCCCATGTCGACCAGAGCCTGTACGAGTCGGCGGCCGTCGACGGCGCGGGCCGCTGGCGCCGCATGTGGCACGTCACGCTGCCCGCCGTACGCGGCGTCACGATCATGCTGCTCGTGCTCCGCCTCGGCGATGTGCTCTCCGTCGGCTTCGAGCAGTTCCTGCTCCAGCGCGACGCGGTCGGCGCCCGCGCGGCGGAAGTCCTCGACACGTACATCTACTACCACGGCGTCGTCTACGGCGACTGGGGCGTCGGCGCCGCGGCGGGCCTGGTCAAGGGAGTCATCGGCGCCCTGATGATCTGGGGCGCCAACAAGGTCGCCCACGCCTTCGGAGAGCACGGGGTGTACAGCAAATGAGCAGCTTCGGATTCCCCCTGCGCACCAAGGGCGAGCGGCAGCGGATACGCGAGGAGCGGCCCGCCTGGGAGGAGCCGCCGACGAAGATCGGCTCGGCCGCCAAGGCCGTCGTCATCACGGTCATCTGCGCCGTGATGGTCCTGCCCTTCCTCACGGTCCTCTCCACCAGCCTCGCGTCCCGCAAGGAGATCACCGAGTCCGGCGGCTTCGTCCTCATCCCGTCGGAGCCCACCCTGGAGGCCTACCGCACGATCCTCTCCGGCGGCATCGTCTCCCGCGCGGTGATCGTCAGCGTCCTGATCACGGTGGTCGGCACGGCGCTCTCGCTCCTGACGACGATCGCCCTCGCGTACGCCCTGAGCAAGCGCGGCGTCCCCGGCAGCAAGCCGATCCTCCTGATGGTGCTCTTCACGCTGCTCTTCGCCCCGGGCATGGTGCCGATGTACGTGGTGGTCAAGGAGCTCGGACTCCTGGACTCCTACTGGTCGTTGATCCTGCCGGTGCTCATCAACGCGTTCAACCTGGTCGTCCTGCGGGCCTTCTTCATGAACATCCCCGAGGAGCTCTACCAGGCGGCCCGCATCGACGGCGCGGGGGACTGGCGGATCCTCACCCGCATCGTCCTTCCGCTCTCCAAGGGCGTCGTCGCCGTCGTCGGCCTCTTCTACGCGGTGACGTACTGGAACGCCTTCTTCAACGCGATGCTCTACCTCAACGACTCCGGCAAGTGGCCCATCCAGCTGGTCCTGCGCACCTATGTCGTACAGAACAAGTCCATGACGGCGGACCAGCTCGGCATCGCCCACATGCCGCCGCAGCAGTCCCTCTCGATGGCCGTCGTCATGCTCGCGCTCCTGCCGATCCTGGCGCTCTTCCCCTTCCTGCAGAAGTACTTCACCAAGGGCGTGCTCACCGGCGCCATCAAGGGCTGAACTCCCCGTCCCGCACCTCCCGTTGTTGTCCCCTGCTGCCCTCTTGCGGAGATTCCCATGACCGGCATGTCCCGACGCTCCTTCCTCAGCCTCTCCACCGCCGTCGCCGCGGGCGCGGCCGCCACCTCCCTGACGGGCTGCGGCTCGTCCGCCAAGAAGACCGGCGAGGCGGCGTCGGCGAAGGTGAAGCTCCCTTCGTACGTCCCCTTCACCAAGATCAAGCCCGATCTGCCGCCGAACGCGAAGGGCCTCTCCGCGGGCTTCCTCTCCTACCCCGAGGAGCTGGTGCGCAGCGTCGCGAAGACCCCCGGCGACGGCTCGAAGATCACGATGCTCACGGAGATCTGGACCCAGCCGCCGACCCCCAAGGGCTCCAACGCCTACTGGAGCCAGGTCGACAAGAACCTGGGCGTCGACCTGACCGCGATCCTCGGCACCGACCCCGGCTACGAGGAGAAGTTCTCCGCGACGATCGCGGGCGGCGACCTGCCCGACCTGCTCTGGATCCCGCCCAACCAGGGCATCCAGCACGTCGCCGAACTCCTGGAGGCCAAGTGCGCCGACATCACCGAGTACGTCTCGGGCGACGCGGTGAAGACGTATCCGAACCTCGCCGCGATGACGCCCGCCCACTGGAAGACGGCGGTCGTCAACGGCAAGATCTGGGGCGCGCCCGTGCCCTACCCGGCGTTCGGGCAGGTCTACGCGGGCAATCCGAGGGTCTGGGACAAGGCGGACGGCATCCAGTCGTCCAGCACCGATGAGTTCCTCGCCAAGTGCAAGGAGGTCACCGGAGGCAAGGTCTGGGCCCTCGAACCGATCTACGTCAACGCGGTCAGCGTGCTGTGCCAGTCCTTCGGCGCCCCCAACAAGTGGCGGCAGAACAAGGACGGTTCACTCACCTGGTTCCAGGACACCGACGAGTACACCGAGGCCCTCGACTTCGTCGTGAAGCTGAAGAAGGCCGGTGTCTTCTACCCGGGCAACCCCAAGATGGCCGACGCCTACATCAAGATGGCGCAGGGCGCGATCGGTGCCACCGTGCACGCCAACCCCTACAACGCGCGCAATGAGGTCCGCGTCCAGGACCCCGCACTGGCCGCCGAGATCATGATCCCGTTCGCCGCGGGCGGCACCAGGCCCAACCACCACTACCACTTGGGCACCATCGGCTACACCGCCATCAAGAAGGGCGACGAGAAGCGGGTGCGGATGCTCCTGCGCGTCCTCGACTACCTGGCGGCGCCGTTCGGCAGCAAGGAGCGCGAGTTCCTCGAATACGGCACCGAGGGCGAGGACTTCACGTACGACAAGAACGGCTTCCCCACCCGCACCAAGCAGGGCAAGCAGCAGGTCGAGGGCCTCTACAGCGGACTGCAGACGGCGACGACCTCCCCCTTCGCACTGATCGCCTCCAGCTTCCCCGGCACCGAACGCGCCCAGGATGTCAAGGACGTGTACGCCGCCGAGCAGAAGCTCATCGAGACCGCCGTGCGCAATCCCACGGTCGGCCACTACTCGGACGCGTACACCCAGCACTACGGGCGCATGTCCACCGAGGCGACCGACCTGGTCAACGACATCGTCAGCGGCCGCAAGAAGATCGGCGAGTGGAAGCCGTTCTGGGCCGAGTGGAAGAACAAGGGCCTGGAGCAGATGGCCCGCGAGTTCCAGAAGTCGATCGAGAAGAGCGCCTGACCACTACGGGGCCTGGTCGCGCACCTCCGCCTTCGCCAGCTCCGACTTCCGGTAGGAGTACCCGAAGTACACGACGAGGCCGAGCACGAACCACACGGCGAACCGCACCCAGGTCTGCCACTGCAGGAACGTGATCAGCCAGATGGAGAAGACGACCCCGAGCGCCGGGACCACCGGCATGCCGGGGCAGCGGAAGGTGCGCGGCAGATCGGGCTGCTTGTAGCGCAGCACGATCACCGCGACGCACACCACGACGAACGCCAACAGGATCCCGATGTTGGTGAGTTCGGCCGCCTCGCCGATCGGCAGGAACCCGGCGATGGCGGCCGAAGCGACCCCGACGATCCAGGTCACGCGGGTCGGCACGTGCCGCGTCTCGTGCGTCTTCGCGAACCACTTGGGCAGCAGGCCGTCGCGGCTCATCGAGAACCACACCCGCGTGCAGCCCAGCATGAACGTGAACATCACGGTGAGGATGCCGATGATCGCGCCGACCGCGATGACGTCCGCGAGGCCGCCGAGCCCCACGGACTTGAAGGCCGTGGAGAAGCCGCTCTCCGGGTCGACGTCCTTGTAGTTCTGCATGCCGGTCAGGACCAGGCAGGCCAGGACGTACAGCACCATGGAGATCGCGAGGGAGTAGAGGATCGCCTTCGGCATGTGCCGCTGGGCGTCCTTGGACTCCTCCGCGGCGGTACTCATCGCGTCGTACCCGAACACGGCGAAGAACACGGTCGCCGCACCCGTGAACGCGCCGCCGACCCCGTAAGGGAAGAACGGGTTGTAGTTGCCGGTGTCGATGTGGAAGAAGCCGACCGCGATCACGACGAGCACCACGATCACCTTCAGGACCACCACGATCAGCTCGAAGCGCGCGGCGTTCTTGATGCCGAGGGTGAGCAGATACGCGATGAACAGGCACAGGACCGCGGCGAACAGATCGACCTTGTGCCCGTCGCCGGTGCCCGGCGCGCCCATCATCCAGTGCGGCAGCTCGGCCCCCATCTCCTCGACCAGGAAGCCGAAGTAGCCGGAGATGCCGATCGCGACGACCGCGACGATCGCCGTGTACTCCAGGAGCAGGTCCCAGCCGATGAACCAGCCGGTCAGCTCGCCGAGCACCACATAGCCGTAGGTGTACGCGGATCCTGCCTTCGGGATCATGCCCGCGAACTCGGCGTACGAGAAGGCGGCGGCCGCGCTCGCGACGCCCGCGATCAGGAAGGAGATCAGGACCGCGGGCCCCGCCGTGCCGTTGGCCACGGCGCCGGCGAGGCTGAAGATCCCGGCGCCGATGATGCCGCCCACGCCGATCGCGGTGAGCTGCCACAGGCCGAGCGTGCGGGACAGGCCACCGCCCGACTCGGTCTCTTCGATGTGGTCGATGGGCTTGCGGCGCAGTACGCCCTGCCCCATCCGGAGTCCGGCCACGGGCCTCACCTCTTCGCTGACGGCGGTCGGCTGATGGCGGATCATGATGGCCCAGCCGTGCCCGCGACGGAAGACGCCACACCTCGCGTGCCCGGCGGGGGCGCAGCAGCACTCGACTGCCTCGGGCGGGCAGGCCCGTCGGCGTGCGGCTACGGCACCACGGTGACCGGCCAGCGGCCCGCCTTGACCAGCCGTACGGCGACGGAACCGACGATGCGGTGGCCCGCCTGCTCGGAGGCGCCGACGACCACGGCGTCGGCCTTCAGCTCGTCGGCGGCGGTGACCAGGCCGCTGTAGGGGTCGCCGCGGAACGTGTGGAACTCCCAGCGCACATCGAATATGTCCTTCACCCGCTCGGCCGCGTCGCGGATCTCCGCGATGAGTCCCTCGGCGATCTCCTCGGTCGTCTCGGCGACGGGGGCGCCGAGCGCGGCACCGGCGGCCATCACCGGCTGGATGTACACGACGGCGAGCAGGGCCCGCTGGCGCCGGGCAAGGCCACCGGCATATGCCGCCGCCCGCAGCGACGAATCGGAACCATCGACTCCGACGACGATCACCTTGGGGCCGTCGGTGCCACGTTCAAACTGCTGGGACTGGTCTGCGCTCACGCCGAGAGGTTAACGGAGAGCTTCGTTCCTGTTGACGGCGCCCGCGCACCGGACCACGGCCCGGCACCGTCCCTCAGGCCGGGGCGGGACCGGCTCGGCGCGCGCGACGGCGCAGGTCTTCCTAGAGTCGACCCATGACTGCCCGCACGGAGGAACCCCAGGCCGGAGGCCAGATACGCCCGCGCAGCGGATTCCTGGCCCGCGTCCCGGAGGGATTCGCCGCCTTCTTCGGCACCCTCGGCATCTTCTGCGCGATCCTTTCGGTCATCGCCCCGCTGCGCCGCCTCCTGCTCCCCGTCATCCGGGTCCTCGACCTGGTCACGGTCCCGGTCAGCGCCAACCTCGCGTACGCCGTCTTCCTCTTCCTGCTCGCCGCCGCGACCGCCGCCCGCAAGAAGGTCGCGTGGTGGCTCGTCGTCATCTATCTGGGCCTGCTGCTCGCCTTCGACATCCTGGGCGCGGCCCTCGGCTTCTGGGCCGAGTCGCTGCCCTCCTTCGTCATCTGCGGCGCCGCCTTCGTGCTGCTGCTCCTGGCCCGCAAGGAGTTCTCCGCGGACTCCCGGCGCGGCGCCGTCTGGCGGGCCATCGCGGTCCTCGCCGCGGGCCTCGGCATCGCGATCCTGCTCGGCTGGGGGCTCGTCGAACTCTTCCCCGGCACGCTGCCGCGCGGCGAACGCCTGCTCTGGGCGGCCAACCGCGTCTGCGGCGGCCTGATCCACGGCCGCGACTACTTCGACGGCAGCCCGCCGCGCGGCCTCTACTTCTGGCTCGGCCTCTTCGGCGCGCTCGCCCTCCTGAACGCCGCCGCCACGCTCTTCCGCTCCCAGCGCATGGAAGCGGCCCTGCACGGCGACGAGGAACCCCGCATCCGCGCGCTCCTCGGCGCGTACGGCGAACAGGACTCGCTCGGCTACTTCGCCACCCGGCGCGACAAGGCCGTCGTCTTCTCGCCCAGCGGCAAGGCCGCCGTCACCTACCGCGTCGAGGCCGGCGTCTGCCTGGCCAGCGGCGACCCCGTCGGCGACCGCGAGGCCTGGCCGCACGCGATCGGCGCCTGGCTTGACGTGGCCAGACGGTACGCCTGGCAGCCCGCCGTCATGGGCGCCTCCGAGGACGGCGCCACCGCGTACGCCAGGGCGGGCCTCGGCGCGCTGCAACTCGGCGACGAGGCGATCCTGCACGTCGCGGACTTCGACCTGGACGGCCGCGACATGCGGGTGACCCGCCAGGCCGTGAACCGGGTCCGCCGTTCCGGCGCCACCGCCCGGATCCGCCGCCACTCCACCCTCACCGACGAGGAGATGGAGGAGATCATCGACAAGGCGGACGCCTGGCGGGACACCGAGACCGAACGCGGCTTCTCCATGGCGCTCGACCGGCTCGGCGACCCCGAGGACGGCGACTGCCTGCTCGTCGAGGCGCTCGACGCCGACGGCAAGCTCCTCGCGCTGCTCTCCCTCGTGCCGTGGGGCAAGGACGGCATCTCCCTGGACCTGATGCGCCGCGACCGCAGCGCACCCAACGGCGTCATGGAGTTCATGGTCGCCGAACTGTGCGCCGCCGCACCGAAGTCCGGGGTGCGCCGCATCTCCCTGAACTTCGCCGTCTTCCGCTCGGTCTTCGAGGAGGGCGGCAGGATCGGCGCGGGCCCGGTCCTGCGCCTGTGGCGCAAGCTGCTCCTGTTCTTCTCCAAGTGGTGGCAGCTCGAAGCGCTCTACCGGTCCAACGCCAAGTACCACCCCGAGTGGTACCCGCGCTTCATCTGTTACGGCGACAGCGGCGCCCTCGCCCGCATCAGCCTGGCCTCCGGCATCGCCGAGGGCTTCGTCTCCGTGCCCTCCCTGCGCAAGCTCTGGGGCAAGGGCCACCACAAGCCCAGGGGCGTCACCCAGCCCGCCACCACCGAGGGCCTCCCCTCGATCGCCGCGCTCGGCCTCGCGGGCCAGGGCGACGCCACCGACACCGACCCCACGTCGAACCTCCCGGAACAGATCCGCATCCGCCACCGCAAGCTGGACCGCCTGCGCACCGAGGGCATCGACCCCTACCCGGTGGGCCTGGCCCCGCGCACCCACGAACTGGCCCAGATCGACCGCGGGATGACGGGCCATCAGGTCACCGTCGCGGGCCGCGTGATGCTCGTACGCGACTTCGGCGGCGTCGTCTTCGCCGTCCTGCGCGACTGGTCGGGCGACCTGCAGCTCGCCCTCACCCGCGACACCTCGGGCCCGGACGTCCTCGACCGCTTCACCACCGGCACCGACATCGGCGACCACATCACGGCCACCGGCACCGTCGGCACCAGCGACAAGGGCGAGCTCACCGTCTTCGTCACCGACTGGGAGCTCACCGGCAAGTGCCTGCGCCCGCTGCCCGACAAGCGCCGCGGCCTGACCGACCCCGAGGCCAAGGTCCGCCGCCGCTATCTCGACCTGGTCGCGAGCCCCGGCGCCCGCGATGTCGTACGGGCCCGCTCCACCGCCGTGCAGGCCCTGCGCCAGGGCCTGTTGGACCGCGGCTATCTGGAGGTCGAGACCCCGATGCTCCAGCAGATCCACGGCGGCGCCAACGCCCGCCCCTTCACCACCCACATCAACGCCTACGACCTCGACCTGTATCTGCGCATCGCCCCCGAGCTCTACCTCAAGCGGCTCTGCGTCGGCGGCATGGAGAAGGTCTTCGAGATGGGCCGCACCTTCCGCAACGAAGGCGTCTCCTACAAGCACAACCCCGAGTTCACGATGCTGGAGGCCTACCAGGCCTTCGCCGACTACGACGTGATGCTCGACCTCACCCGCGAACTCATCCAGGGCGCCGCGACCGCGGCCTTCGGCAGGGCCGTGGCGTACAAGGACGGCGTCGAGCACGACATCTCGGGCCCCTGGCCGGTCAAGACCGTGTACGGCGCGATCTCCGAGGCACTCGGCGACGAGGTCGACGCGGACACCCCGCTCACCGCGCTGCACCGGCTCTGCGACCGGGCCGCCGTGCCGTACACGACCGACGACGGCCGCGGCGACGTCGTCCTGGAGATGTACGAGCGGCTCGTCGAGGAGAAGACGAAGCTGCCCACCTTCTACAAGGACTTCCCGACCGACGTCTCCCCGCTCACCCGCCAGCACCGCACCGACCCGCGCCTCGCCGAGCGCTGGGACCTGGTCGCCTTCGGCACCGAACTGGGCACCGCCTACTCGGAGTTGACCGACCCCGTGGAACAGCGCCGCCGACTCACCGCCCAGTCGCTGCTCGCCGCCGGGGGAGACCCGGAGGCCATGGAGCTCGACGAGGACTTCCTCGACGCCCTCGAATACGCGATGCCGCCCACCGGCGGCCTCGGCATCGGCGTCGACCGGCTCGTCATGTTCCTCACCGGCCTGACCATCCGCGAGACCCTGCCGTTCCCGCTCGTCCGCCGCGTCTGATCGGGTGCTTTCGGGGGTCGCCCCGGTGTTGGTGTGCCGCCCCGGCCTTCGGCCATGCGACGCATTAGTCATGAAAGACGATCAGCTGACTCCAGGGCGGCGGGCGTTGCTCCGCGCCGCCGCGGTCCTCGGCATCGCCGCGACCGCGGGCTGCGCGGGCACGGAAGGCCCGGCCGCACCGCACCCCACCACAACCGGCGGGGCGGGCGCCGCGGGACCCCAGGCGGCCCGCGCCCTCAAGCCCTCCGCGTACCGCCTCCAACCCATGGCGGGGCACGGCCCCGCCCGCGCCGCCCGCGCCCTGCCCCGGGTGCGCAAGGCGCCCATCCTGCGCATGCCGGGACGCGGCCGCTCGATGGTCCTCACCTTCGACGACGGACCCGACCCCCGGTACACGCCGCACATCCTGCGCACCCTGCGCCGGCACGACGTACGCGCGATGTTCTTCGTCTGCGGCGAGATGGCCGTCGACAACACGGACCTGCTGCGCGAGATGGCCGACGACGGGCATCTGATCGGCAACCACACCTGGAGCCACCCGCTGCTGCCCCGGCTCGGCAGGGCCGCGATGCGCGAGCAGCTGGAGCGCACCTGCGACGTCATCGAGGACGCCACCGGCGAACCTCCCGGGTGGTTCCGCGCCCCCTACGGCGCCTGGAACCGCAACGCCTTCCAGCTCGGCGCCGAACTCGGCATGGAGCCGCTCGCCTGGACCGTCGACACCCTGGACTGGACCGAGCCGGGCGCGCCGACCATCGTGCGCCGCGTCCGCGCGGGCGCGGGGCCCGGCGTCGTGGTGCTCTCGCACGACGCGGGCGGCGACCGCTCGGGGAGCGTCGACGCGCTGCGCACCTATCTGCCGGAACTGCTGGACTCCGGCTACCGCCTCACGGTGCCGAGCCGCTACGCGATGTGAGCCGGGGCGACGCCCGCCCGGTCGACGCGTGTCAGCGCACGGCGACCAGGCGGGCGAACACCACCACGTTCCCGTCGTACCCGGACTGCTTGGAGAATCCGCCGCCGCAGGTGATGACCCGCAACTCGGGAGTTCCGCCGTTCCCGTACACGCGCTTTCCGGGGAAATTCTCCTTCTCGAAGACTTCAATGCCGTAGATCTGGAAAATCGCGGTCTTCTTGTCCTTGCGGCGCACCTCGACGTGATTTCCCTTCTTCAACGAACCGAGTCCGTAGAAGACGGCGGGCCCCTGCTGATTGTCCACGTGCCCGACCACGACGGCCGTGCCCTTCTCGCCCGGCGAGACGGCGCCGGTGAACCAGCCCGCGAGGTTCGGGTCCTCGGGCGGCGGCGCGTCCACCCAGCCGTCCGCGTCCAGGCCGACGGGCATGATCGGGGCGTCCACCTGGATGCCCTTGATCCGCACGCGCTCGGCGGGCGAGAACGTCAGGGGAGCGGGTGCGCCCCGGCCCGCGTCGGGTGCGGCGTCCGCGGCGGCGGCGGACGCGGGCTGCGGCGGGCCCACGTCGAATTCCCCCGAACCATTGCGGATCAGCGCGAGTCCGGTGAGCAGGACAAGCGCCATGACACCCCAAGGGGCGCGCTTCCTCTGCTTTTCGTCCTCCTGGAAATCCTGGAATTCGAAATCGTCGGCCGGATGGGGCGAAGGCATTCTCTATCCCCTCTCAACGCGGCGTGCGAGCCGCGTCCGTTGCGCGTACGAGAACGCTAAGCGCGGTGCGCGAGGTGTGCGAAAGGGCGGGAGCGAACGGGTGGCGGACGGGCCGGGTGCGCCATCCGGGTCGCCGCCGGGCAGGAAATTTCTGACGGTCCGTGACCTGCGGCGATGTCGGCTCGCGAGGACACCGCTCGGCGTGTCGTCTCACCGGTACGGCCGATCCCCGAAATGCGGCCCTGTGCACGGCATCTGAGGGTCTGTCTGGGAGGCGCTCTCGCCGATCGACCGGGGACGGTATCCCCGGGGCGCCCTCCGCGGAGGATTCCCATGCGTACTTCTCGTATGCGCACCACTCGTGCCCTCGCGGTCGCCGTCGCGGCCGGTGCGGCCGTCGGGCTCGCCGCTCCGACCGCGTCCGCCTGGGCCGACCCGACCAACATCGTGGCGATGCCCAGCGTGATCCCCAAGGGCGGACATCTGACGGTCACGGTCGACGGCACGTCCTGCCAGTCCGACGGCAAGATCACCTCGCCCGCCTTCCCCGACACCAACCTGCAGGCGATCCCCGGCGGCAGCACCGCGAGCGCCACCGCGGTCATCAACTCCGACGCCCAGCCCGGGGCCTACGACATCACGGCGCACTGCGGCGGCAAGACCCTGACCCGTCCGTCCGCCTTCACGGTCATCCACGGCGGCGTCCGCGGCGGCGTCGGCGGCAGCACGACCGACGGGGCGACCAGCACCGACATGGCGATCGGCGGCGCCCTGGTGGCCGCGGCCGTGATCGGCGGCGGGGTGTTCTGGATGCGCCGCAGGACCGAGAACCGGGTCTGAGCACGGGGGCCGAGCAGGGGCCCCGAGCACCGGCGCGGGTCCGCGCGACCCCCTTCCGCGTGGCGCCCGCCTCTCGCACCGCACGTGACACCCTTCGCCCCCGGGACCTGGAGACGTCCCGGGGCGAAGGGTGTGGTTCAGGAGTTGTCCTCGCCGGTGCGGCGGCGCGTCTTGTAGTACGCGGTGCCGAGCGCGCCAAGGATCAGCGCGCTGCCGAGGGCGATCTCGTGCAGGTCGAGCCCGCCGAGGCTGCCGCCGATGCCGGCCTTGACGCCCTTGTGGACGGTGCCGTTGTCCGGGCGGCCGGTGGCGATGGTGAGGTCCGTCTTGCCGGTCTCGCCCTTGCAGTCGAAGGTCACCTCGTACATCGCGCCCGGTTTGGCGTCCCAGAACACCGAGGCGGTGGTGGACGACTGCCCCTTGGGGATGTGGGCGTCGTCGAAGACGCCCGAGGTGACCTTGGTGTCGCCGTCGCAGCTGTCCACGCTCAGCGTGACCTGGCCGCCGGCGGCGATCGTCGAGGGGGTCACACGGAAGCCGAACGACGTGATGTTGTTGTTCGTGTCGTCGCCCGCCACGGCCGCGGACGCGGTCGGGGCCGTGAGGGTCAAGGCGGTGGCGGTGAGCAGTGCGGCCGAAGCGACGCGTATCGCGCGCATGATGGATCCTCCGGGTCCCCGAGGAGCAACTGCGGACCTTCTTCCGCTTTCACCTGAAATGCACCTCGATGCCGGAAACGCTAGGCAGGGACCCCTGCCCCCGCGATCGGTGTAGGGCGAACGGGGCATCCCTGTCCGCCGGGCGGGGGAACGGCCCCGTGTCGCACGCCGGATGAGCGGGTGTCGTGTGTCAGGGCGTCAGACCGATGTGCGACGCCAGCCAGGGGAGCTGCTTCTGCAGTCCCGGGCGCCATACCTGCCAGCTGTGGCCGCCGGGCAGTTCGACGAGTTCGGCCCGCATCCCGGCCTTCTTCGCCGCCTCGTACACCTTGTGCGCCTGCGGCCGGTACGTCGAGTCGTCGGTGCCCGCGACGAACATGCCCGCCGTGTCGGGGAACTTCTTGTGCGCCATCACGTCCATCGGGTCGACCTTCTCGAAGGCGGCCTCGTCGCCGCCGAAGGCCGCGTCCACGGTCTGCTTGCGGCTGCCGAGCGTGGGCTCGTCCTGGCCGGAGATGTCGAGGAAGGTGCCGTACACCTGGGGTGCGTTGACGGCGAGCTGCAGGGAGCAGGTGCCGCCGTTGGAGAGCCCGGAGACCGCCCAGTGCTCGCGGCCCGTGGCTGTCTGCAGATGTGCGGCGGCCCAGGCCGGGACGTCGTCGGCGAGATACGTCTGGACGTTGCCGAGCCGGGAGTCCATGCACAGCGGATTGTCGAAGGGGGAGCCCAGCGGGTCGACCACCAGGACGATCGGCGCGAGCCCCGCGTGCCCCGCGGCGAACTCGTCCATCATGTCCGGCAGCTGACCGGAGGTGATCCAGTCCTGGGGCGATCCCGGCTGACCTGCCATCAGGACGAGCACGGGCAGCGGTGGCCGGGGCGACGCGCGGTAGGCGGGCGGCAGGTAGACGTATGCGTCACGGGCCTTGAAGCCCGACTTCGTGCCGGGGATCGCCGCGGTCGACACGGTGCCCTTGGCGGGCAGGTCCCCCGGTGCCTTCCACACCTCGGAGAGCGCCTTGCCCTTCGGGACGTCGAGCAGGGCGCCCTTCTTGCCGGTGGCGTCCTTGAGGCTGACGGTGTCCTGGGGGCCGAGCATGGTGCGCGCGGTCGGGTAGTTGTCGTAGTGGATGTTGACCTCGGAGAGGCCGAGCACCACCACGAGCACCCCGCACAGCAGCGCTCCCGCACGGCCGCGCCAGCGCAGCGTCGGCATCCGGCAGAGCGTCAGGCATACGCCGAGGATCGCGACGCCGATCCACACCACGACGTCCTGGGGGAGCTTGTCGGGGAAGGGTTTCCACCAGTCGTCGACGGTGAGCTGGACGAGGAGCGTCAGGAGCGCCGCCGCGACCAGGGCGGCGGGGAGGAGTCGGGTCCACCAGCGGCGGTCGCGGGAGAAGAGGAGGGCGGCGAGTGCCAGGCAGCCGAGGATCCGGACGACGAGCGGAACCGCCCCGTCGACCAGCGACCAGTCCAGTGGCCCGGTGGCCATCGGCGCCCGTTCCACGCGTGTCCCCGTTCTTCGATCCGGGTTCCTTCGATCCAGGGGAAGTAGGTGAGCGGACCGCTCTGCCTTGAGCTACAGCCCCGCGCAGTGGAGCTGGGTGGACTTGAACACACCATCTGTCCGCTCTCCGAAAACCATAGCAATCGGGGCGAAACTGGCAAATCGGGCGGTATGTGCGACGGAGGCTCAGGCCTCCCGGCCTCGCCACGTGTGCGGGGCCCCGCGCCACTCGACGAGATGCGGGTCGTCGAGCGCGATGTCCGCGTCGCCGAGCCCCGCGCGCCGCAGGAACTCCACCAGATCGCGGTCGCCGCGCGCGACGCCGACGTCCTGCCCGCGCACGGTGACCCGCCGCCCGCCGTCGACGGCGGGCGGGTGGACGACGATGGGTGTCTGCCAGGCCATGGCACAAGAGTGCGCCGGTCGGGGCCCCGGCGCAGCACGGTTCACGGCCATCCGGCGGCGCGGGGAGCCGGTGGACTCTCCCGCGCCGCACGGAACTCCCCTCGGTCCCGAGGGGCGGTGCCTCAGCCGCCGATCCCCGGGAACAGCACGTGGAACGGTTCCGCCGTCGCCGCGATGCCCCGGCTGTAGGGCGCGTCGAAGTCCCAGATGAGGAAGAGCAGGAAGGCGAACAGGGCCGAGAAGAGCCCGGCGAGGAACAGCTCGCGTCGGGTGCGGCGGATCTGCAGGGCGAAGATCATGCCGATGGTGACCAGACCACCGGCGATCAGACCGAACCAGACGACGCCCGGCATGGTGGCCCCCGCGCTGTCCGCGCGGGCGCCGCGCGCGTCGTCGGCGGCCGCGACCTGGTCGACGAGCGGCTGGTACGCCTGGGCCTCGAAGTCCGACCTGGGCTGGTAGTCGGTGACGTCGTGGCGCACCCGGGACAGGAGCCGGGACCCGCGGTCGGTGAGTTCACCCGTGGCCGACATCGTGTCCCACTCGGTGGTCACGACGTGGCTGACATAGGCGTGGACGTCGGCGCGAATACGATCCCGTACGTCCTCGGGATAGACCCGCGCACGCTCGGAGACCTCGTGCAGCGCCTGGGCCTCCACCCGGACGTGTTCCTGGGCCGAGCCGCGCGCCTCCCAGACGCCCGCGATGGCCAGGCCGAGCACGATGGCATAGACCACGCCGATCATCATCGTCATGTACTCGATGACGTCCGGGGTCTCCGACGCGTCGTAGTCCTCGCCGGTTCTGCGGTGCCGCAGCAGTGTCACGAGGAGGACGACACCGCAAGCGGCGGCCATCGCGAGGGTGAGAACAAGCCATTCCGACATGGATACCTCCGGTGGTCAGCGCGGGCGCAGTGCGGCGACGGCCAGGACCGCGGGCGCCGTGATGAGCAGGGTGAGCGAGACGAGGGACGGGCCGCTCCGGGGCGGCTGCTTGCGCACCGGGGCGTGGTACGCGGGATAGGTCACGGGGGGCGGGGACGGGGCGATCCGGTGGTGAACGGGGGGTTTCGGCCTGGGCGTTGGCTTGGGGGTCGGCGCCGGCGCGGGCCTCGGTGCAGGCTTCGGCGCGGGCCGGGCGGGGGTCTGTTTCGGCGGTGGCGGCTGTGGCGCCTGGGTCTTCGGTGGTGGGGGCGGGTGCGAGGGCTGCGGAGGAACGGTCCGTGGCGGCGGCTCGGGCGTGGGTGTCGGCGATGGCGACGGCGACGGGGACGGCTTCGGGGGGTGGGGCGGGTCCGTGGGGCAGGCGACGCCGTCGCCCGCCACGGCCACCGCGCCATCCCCGGCGGAGCCGCCGTCCTGAGTGACCGACGCGTACGCGCAGGCGTCGGCCGGTGCCGCACCCGCGGCCGCCGACGAGCCGAGCACCAGGGCCAGTGCCATGAGCGCCAACACGCGTGTGACTAGGGCCGATAAGGCTCGTGGAGATCCGTGCACGACCGAGAGCATGGGGGGCGCGCGAGCCCGGTGCGCCGCAGTCGCTTCCGATTGACACGAAGGAAGGAGGAGCCGTCGCCACGGGTTTGACGGAGTGCGCCCCCACCTGGGCCGCGCGGGGTCCCCCCACCTGCGCCGCGCGGCGTCCGCGCAAAGAATCTTGCGGGGCGATTGAACGCGACCGCTGTCCCCACCCGTACCTAGGGCCATGTGTGACGCAACAGGGCGCCACAACACCTGAACGGACAGTGGGAGTTGGAGATGCGGCATCTGGTAGGGCGTTCCTCTCGGGCCTGGCGGGGTGCCGCGCTCGCAGCGACAGCCGCGGCTCTGCTCGCGCTGACCACGGCGTGCGGTCAGGACAGCGGCGACGCCTCCCCGAACGGGCAGAACGTGGGCAACGAAGCGCCCGCCAAGGACGACGGGTACGGCTCCGGCTCCGGCTCCGACGACGGCTATGGAGCGGATGCCGACGACGCGGGCAAGGGCGCGGACGCCGAGGCGAAGTCCGCCGGTCAACTCGCCGTGTGGGACAGCAAGAAGCTCGGCAAGGTCGTCACGGACAGCGCGGGCTTCACGCTCTACCGCTTCGACAAGGACACCGCGCAGCCGCCCAAGTCCAACTGCGACGCCGCCTGCCTGAAGGCCTGGCCCGCTGTCGCGGCCGACGGCGCCAAGGCCGCGCCGGGCGTCGACGAGTCCCTGCTCGGCGAGGTCACCGCCGCCGACGGCACCAAGCAGCTCACCATCGACGGCTGGCCCATGTACCGCTACGCACAGGACGGCAAGCCCGGCGACGCCAAGGGCCAGGGCGTCGGCGGCACTTGGTTCGCGGCGGCCCCCGACGGGAAGAAGGCGTCGCCCGCGGCGGCCGGCGCGGCGCCCGCCGATCCGGCGGGTCTTTCCACCCGCAAGGATCCGAAGCTCGGTGAAATCGTCGTCGACAAGAACGGCATGACCGTCTACCGCTTCACGAAGGACTCGGCCTGGCCGATCAAGTCGAACTGCGTGGGCGCCTGCGCCGAGAAGTGGCCCGCGGTCGCCCCCGTCGACAAGGCGGACACCGAAGGGATCAAGAAGAAGGGCTTCATGACCTACAACCGGCCGGACGGCGGCAAACAGCAGACGATCGACTGCTGGCCGCTGTACACCTTCTCCGGTGACAAGAAGCCGGGGGACACGAAGGGGCAGGGTGTGGGCGGAACTTGGTACGCCGCGAGCCCCGAAGGCAAGGCGGTCAAGACATCGCAATAGCGTCAAGGCCTGCGCACGGCGCACGACCGGGCCGGTCCGTTTCCTCCCTTATCACAGGGAAGGGGCGGGCCGGTTATCGGTGTGGGATACGGCACTTGCCAAAGGCAGTGACCGAGAACGGACGGCCAATTTCCGTTTTGACTCGCTCCCTTGGCGGACGATCAGTAGCCTCACCCTCGAACACCGGATCGCCTGTGCCACCCCCCTACGTCTTGGAGTCTTGATGGAGCGTCCTGCCTGGGCCCCGTTGAGCATCGACATCTCGATGCCCAGCGTCTCCCGCATCTACGACTACTACCTGGGCGGCTCGCACAACTTCGAGGTGGACCGCGAGGCGGCCCGCAAGGCGATGGAGTTCATGCCGGGACTCCCCAAGATCGCGCAGGCGAACCGCGCTGTGATGCGCCGCGCGGTGCGGTACGCCGTCGGCGAGGGCGTCACCCAGTTCCTCGACATCGGCTCCGGGATCCCCACGTTCGGCGATGTCCACGAGGTGGCGCGGCAGGCCAGCGACGAGGCCCGCGTCGTCTATGTGGATCACGATCCGGTCGCCGTCGCACACAGCAAATCCGTTCTCGAGGGCGACGAGCAGTCCGCCGTCCTCGCCGGGGATCTGCGCAAGCCCCGGGACATTCTGGGCAGTTCGGAAGTCGGCTCGCTCCTCGACCTCGACCGCCCGGTGGCTCTTCTCCTCGTCGCCGTCCTGCACTTCGTCGAGGACGCGTACGATCCATACGCGGCGGTCGCCGAACTGCGGGACGCCCTCGCGCCCGGCAGCCTGATCGTCGTCACCCACGCCTCGTACGAAGGGATTCCCGTCCCCGCCGAGCAGGCAGGCCACACCGTCGGTGTATACAAGGACATCCGCAATCCACTGATCATGCGCTCGCGCGACGAGATCGCACGGTTCTTCGAGGGATACGACATGGTGGAACCCGGCCTGGTGCCGATGCCGCACTGGCGGCCCGACACCGCGCCCGAGGAGGAGGATCCCTATTCCTTCTCGGGGTACGCGGGCGTGGGACGGAAGCTTTGAGCGGCGAGCCGGACGGACCGGAGGGAAGACTGCGCAGGTTCGCCACCATCTGGAGCCGCGCGATCTTCCCCGTGACGGCCACCTCACTGACCCGTCCCGAGTTCGAGCAGCAACTGGTGCCGCTCGCCCGCCGGTTGCGCGACGCGCTCCAGGAGCGGGTCTTCGACGCGGCGGCGGGCCAGGCGGTCGGCGCCGGACTCATCGGCACCCACTGCACCGACCCCGAGGCGCTCAGCCGCACGCTCGACTGCGTCGACGCGTATCTCGTCCTGTACTGCGGCGGTGACGGACCCCAGGAGGAGCTGCGGGCCCGCTCCGCGCGGATCCAGCACGCCGTGGCCGCGGGCTTCGCCCAGGCGCTGCGCGAGCGCACGCTGGCCGAGCAGGAGGCGATCTCCCGGGCCGCCCTGAGTGCCCGCAGCGCCGTCGCCGAGGCCCTGCACGCGAGCGAGGCACGGTTCCGCGCCGTCTTCCACGGCGCCGCCATCGGCATCGGCATCGCCGACCTCGACGGCACCGTCCTCGAGGTCAACGACGCGCTTGTCCGCATGTTCGGCGGGCTCGAACACCAGCTGCGCGGGCGCAACGTGGGGGAGTGGACGCACCCCGACGACTCGCCCCACGTCTGGCGCCTGTACGAGGAGCTGGTGCGCGGCGAGCGCGAGCACTACCGCGTGGAGAAGGCGTTCTACCGCCCGGACGGAACGGTCCTGTGGACCAATCTGACCGTCTCCCTGCTGCGTGACGCGGACGGCGTCCCGCAGTACCAGCTGGCGCTGATGGAGGACACCACCGAGCGCCGCCTGCTCAACCTCCGGCTGCGCTACGAGGCGACGCACGACGCCCTCACCGGACTCCCCAACCGCACGCTGTTCTTCGAACGCCTGGAGAAGGCGCTCGCGGTGGGCGGCAACAACCGGTTCGGGCTCTGCTACCTCGACCTCGACGGCTTCAAGACCGTCAACGACAGCCTCGGCCACGCGGCGGGCGACCGGCTCCTCGTCGAGGTCGCCGACCGGCTGCAGTCCTGCGCCACCGCGCCCGGCGAGATGGTCGCACGGCTCGGCGGCGACGAGTTCGTGGCGCTCACCACGGGCCCCGACACCGAGACCGAGGTGGACGAGCTCGCCGGGCGCATCATGAACGCCCTCGCCACCCCGATCCGCGTCGAAGGACGCGAACTCACCGTGCGCGGCAGCATCGGCATAGTGGAGGGTCCCGCGGGCGTGCGCGGCGCGGCCGAGGTGCTGCGCAGCGCCGACATCACGATGTACCGCGCGAAGTCCGCGGGCGGCAACCGCTACGAACTCGCCGACCCCGAGGCCGACGCCCGCGCCATCACCCGGCACGGCCTGACCACCGCGCTGCCCGCCGCTCTGGAGCGCGGCGAGTTCTTCATCGAGTACCAGCCGCTCGTGCACCTCGGCGACGGCAGCGTGCGCGGCGCCGAGGCCCTGGTGCGCTGGCTGCACCCGCAGCACGGCGTCATCGGCCCCGACCGGTTCATCCCGCTCGCCGAGCACACCGGTCTGATCGTGCCGCTCGGCCGCTGGGTGCTTGAGGAGTCGGTGCGCCAGGCGCGTCTGTGGGAGGCTCGGCACAGCGATGCGGGGCCCCTGCGCGTCAACGTCAATCTCTCGCCCATGCAGCTCACCCACCCGGGCCTGGTCTCCGACACGGTCGACATCCTGGAACGCGAGGGCCTCGAACCCGGCGCCCTGTGCCTGGAGGTCACCGAGTCCGCGCTGATAGGAGCCGACGACGACCTGCTCAAGCCGTTGCGCAGGCTCGCCGAGATGGGTGTGGACATCGCGCTCGACGACTTCGGCACGGGCTACTCCAACCTCGCCAATCTGCGCCGCCTGCCGGTGAGCGTGCTCAAGCTCGACCGTTCCTTCACCCAGGGCATGCAGCACTTCCCCGCCGACCCCGTCGACCTGAAGATCGTCGAGGGGATCGTCTCGCTCGCCCACAGCCTGGACCTCGCGGTCACGGTCGAGGGCGTGGAGACGGGCGCGCAGGCCGACCAGCTGCGGGAGCTGGGCTGCGACACGGCCCAGGGCTGGTACTACGCGCGCCCCGGCCCGCCGGACCGGCTGCATGAACTCGCCCTCGCGGACGCGACGAGCTGAGCCGTGATCCGCTGGACGTACGCCTTCATCGACCGGTCACATGACCGCTTCCCGCAGGCGTACGCCTTCTGGGCGACGGTCACAGGGGCGACGCCGTCCCAACCCCGGGGCCCGGCAGGGGAGTTCGTGACGCTGCTGCCCGCCGGGCCCGCCGACGCGCACGTGAAGGCGCAGGCCGTGGGCGGGCCCGGTGGCGCGCACCTCGACTTCGCGGTGGACGACGTCGTCGCCACGGCGCGCGAGGCACGCGGGCTCGGCGCCACCGCGGTGTACGCGGAGGACGGTCTGGAGGTGCTGCGCTCGCCGGGTGGGCGGCTGTTCTGCGTCGTGCCCTGGGCGGGGGAGACGTCGCGTCAGGCGCCGGTGGCCTCGCCCGGCGGTGCCTTCGGCCGCCTCGACCAGGTGTGTCTCGACATCGCCCCGGCGGCGTACGACGGGGAAGTCGCCTTCTGGGCGGCGTTCACCGGATGGGAGTCCGTCGGGACGAGGCTCCCCGAGTTCCACCTGGTGAAGCCGCCGAGGGAACTGCCGGTGCGGATCCTGCTGCAGCGCCTCGGCACGGAAGGCCCCGGTGGTGCGCACCTCGATGTCGCCTGCCTGGACATCGACGGGGTCCGTGCCTGGCACGAGAGCCTCGGTGCGCAGTTCGTGTCCCAGGGCGTCGAGTGGACCGTGATGCGGGATCCGGCGGGCGGGACGTACTGCCTGACGAGCCGTGATCCGGAGACCGGCGATGTCGCCTCACGGGGGAGCGCCGGGTGACGGCGAGGACGAGGTCGACGACGGCGAGGGGCTCGGCGGCTCGACAGGAGCCGTGACGTCGTTCGCCCAGGCGGTCGCGAGGACGGTGACCGCCGCGGCGATCGCCGCCACGAGGACGGCGCTGACCGGGGTGGCGAGCGAGGTGAGCCGCCGGAAGTTGCGGATGTGACCCCAGAGCAGATCCGCCCTGCGCACCAGGCGGATCTCCCAGTACAGGCCGAGCCCGAGGGCGAGGACCGTGCTCTGGGCGAGCAGCAGGAACACCGACAGGGTGGTGGACTCGTACGGCGACTGGAGCTTCGGTACGAGCAGCAGGAGCTGCACCGCCGACATCACGGTCCACAGCCAACCCGCCTTCGCCACCGGGCTGTTGCCGCGCAGCCACGGATACAGATAGCCGTACGTGAAACCGTGCGCGAGCCATACGCAGGTCGGTGCGCCCGCGACGGTGACCGCTTCGGGGACGCCGCTGTAGCCGTGCGCCTGCGAGGCGGTCCAGATGGTCCACGGCAGGGTGAGCAGCGCGGTGGCGGCCGTGGCCGTGACGCCGTTGGCCCAGGCGGGGCGGCCCGCCGAACTGCAGAGCGCGGCGGCCCGCAGGCGCGCCGTCTCGCGCGCCGCGTCCTGCGCCGTGGGCTGTTTGAGGCTCCGCCACGTCTCGTCCCAGTCGTCGGCGGGCAGTGAGGTGTCGGCGAGCGTCGCGCGCGAGGAGGTCAGGAAACGGTGGCGGCCCTCGGCGAAGAGCAGCGCGCGGGCGAGTTCGGCCACCAGGCGGGCGTGGGCGGCGCCGGTGCGCGCGTGCAGCCGCGCGGCCTGCCGGGCGCGGCCGTACGGCAGCAGCAGGAGGCCGCCGCCCCAGGCGGTGGTCAGTGCGGCCGCGGTGGTCCAGTAGGGGAGCCAGCTCTCGGGTGCGCCGATCACGGTGGAGCTCGCGGCGAGCACGAGCAGCAGGAGGCAGCTCGCGCGGGCTCCGGGGTGCCAACGGCCGCGTTGCGTACCGGTGTTGCGGAGGTGCAGCAGGAGGAGAGCCGTGGCGGTCAGCCAGATGAGCTGGAGTGCGGGGGCGAGGACGCGGATGCCGATGATGAGCTGGTCCCCGGGGCTCTGCCCCGTCAGCTGCATGAACAGGTCCGATGTGGGCGGCAGTTGGGCGTAGACGTACTGGTGGAGCGGGGTCCACCAGGGCAGGAGCGCGGTGACGAGCAGGAGCCCGGCGGCGGCCCGGTGCCATCCGGACGCGGCCCCGAGCGGTCCCGCGATCAGGAGCAGCGCCGCGACCCAGGGGGCGAGCAGCAGGAAGACGGCCGGCCAGCTCGCCACCAGGGCGGACCGGGTGAACGTCAGCTCGGCGCCGGGGAATTCCTGCCACAGATCGCGGGGCACGGCCTGCAGCGCGATGGCCGACGCCACCCCCGCCCAGGTCGCAGCGGCGAGCGGTACGGCCCACGGGCGCAGGCCCGGCCACCAGGGCTGCAGCCGCAGGAAGCCGAAGGCGGCGGCCGAGGCCGCCGAGGCGGCCGCCAGACAGTCGAGCGCGGGCCCCTGCCAGTCGTGGCCGCCCATGAAGCGGAACAGCAGGACGAGCGCCGGTGCGGCCGAGGCGACGGCGAGCGGGGGCCCGACCGGCGGCGGCAGCGAGGTGCGCAGCCGGTGGCCGACGGCGGTGGCGACGACGGGGAGCGCGAAGAGCAGGGCCCCGAGCAGCACGCCCTGGGTGTGGACCTCCAGGGGCAGCGGCTGGCCGATCAGGTCGCTGCTGGAGAAGAGGGTGGAACTCCACATCCAGCCCAGCACGCTCCAGGTCGGCTGGTAGAGGTCCCACAGCAGCGCGGCGGAGGCCGCACCCACGAGGGCGAGGGTGCTCAGGACGACGGGGCGACGGGGGACCGTGCCCGCCGATGTGCCCTGCGACGCGCGGCGGAGTCCGGCGACGGCGCCCGTCGCGGCGAGGAACAGGGCCAGCAGCGAGACGAGTGCCTGGTGCCGTGACGCGGTGGTGAGGTACTCCTCCGCGGCGGCGTCTGCCACCGGCTCCGTGCCGCGGTACAGGGCGGTGACCTGTTCGTCGCCCCGTACGTCGGTGAGGCGGAAGCGGACCGATCGCGCGGTCTGCCGGTCCGGCCGCCCCGATACCTCAAGGCCCCACTCCGGGGGGACGTGGATGCTCCAGGTCCAGTCGCCCGGCAGGCGGGGCACCACACCGTCGTCGCCGTCCTGCGCCCGTTCGTCGAGCGCGTAGGTGAGTCCCGTGCCCGATGTCGTGACGGTGTCCTCGGCGGTCACCGTGACCCGTCTGCCCCTGGCGGGCTGGCTGACCCCGCACCAGTCGGGGAGCCCCGCCAGGTTGCCCGCCTGCTGCTGCTTGTCGGGCGACGCCAGGTATCCGACCGCGGTGCCGGTGGCGTATCCGCCCGGCAGGACATAGCTGACCGCGGAGATCGTCGAGGGGTCGGTCCTGAGCGTGCCGACGAGGGGGTCGTCGGCACGCAGGCTCAGGCGGTAGCGGGACGTGATGCGCCAGTTGTCGCCCGAGCCGGTGCGGCGGATGTCGACGGAGATGTCTCCGCCGCTGTCAGGCCCTGGCAGTTTCGCGGCCACGTCCTGCGCGCCGAGCGGGAACAGCGGATCGCTGGACGCGGCCGAGGGTTCGATCCGCGACAGGTCGTGCTCCTCCGTCACGGCCTGCCGCCGCGCCGCGTCCCCCCACCGGTCCGCTCCCCACACCGCGCATCCCACGACGACCGCGCACAGCAGCAGCACCGTGACGGCTTTCGCCGTCGCCTTCGCCGCGTCGCGCACCGTCGGCATGGGCGCCCCCTCGCGCTGCCGGGGGAGCCACTGTAGAGCCGCCCCGGCAGCACCGGGAGTGTCAGCGTTCCAGCAGCATCCGCTGGAGTTCGCGGGCGGCCCGCGGCGGCGCCACGTCGCTGCGGTGGGCGAGCGCGATGGTGCGGTGCAGGCTGGGCCTGGCGAGCTGCGTCATCCGCAGTCCCGACCCGGAACGCTCCGCGACCATGCGCGGTACGACGGCGACGCCGAGCCCGGCGCGCACGAAGCCGAGCACCGCGTCCATCTCGCCGCCCTCGACCGCGAACTCCGGCTCGAACCCCTCGGCGCGGCAGGCGGCGACGGTCAGTTCGCGCAGGTCGTAGCCGTGCCGGAACATCACGAGGCGCTCGCCCTGCAGATCGGCGATGCGCACGGTCCTGCCGAGGCGGCGCGCCTGCGGGGCCGACACCACGACGAGGTCCTCGCGCAGGAGTTCCACGGTGGTCAGCGCGGGCGACGGCGAGGGGAGGGGGAGGACGACGAGCGCCAGGTCGAGTGCGCCGCGCGCCAGTTCGCGTACGAGATCGTGGGAGCCGCCCTCCTCGATCAGGAGCTGGATGCCGGGGTGGCGGTCGTGGAAGGCGCGCAGCACGTCGGGCAGCAGGCCCGTGCACACGCTCGGGGTGGCGCCGAGGCGGATGCGGCCGCGGCGCAGCTGCGCGAGTTCCTGGACCTCGATGCGTGCGGTGTCCGCGTCGGCGAGGATCCGGCGGGCCAGCGGCAGCAGGGTCTCGCCGGCGTCGGTCAGCGTGATGTTTCCGCGGGCGCGGCTGAACAGTTCCGCGCCGAGTTCCTTCTCCAGGGAGCGGATCTGCTGCGAGAGCGACGGCTGGGAGACGTGGACCTCCTCCGCGGCGCGCGTGAAGTGCCGTGTCTCGGCGACCGCGACGAAGTAGTGCAGCTGCTGGAATTGCATACACGCACGATACGTCGGTCGATAGGGAGCAGCTATCGAGATGAGCTGATCCATCTCTTGGACTGATCGGGACTTTCGGCCATAGCGTCACCGGCATGGCTCTGGCAACGCGGACGGACAAACGTCCTTCCATGACCCGCACGCTGTGGGACTCCACCATCGGCAAGAAGACCGTGATGGCGGTGAGCGGCTTGATCATGCTGCTCTACCTGGTCGCGCACATGGTCGGCAACCTGAAGATCTTCTTCGGGCCCGATGAGATCAACCATTACGCGCACTGGCTGCGCACGGTCGGCGAGCCCTTCATGCACTACGAGTGGACGCTCTGGCTGATCCGCGTGGTGCTCGTCGTCGCGGTCGTCGCGCACGCCACCTCCGCGTACCAGCTGAGCCGTCGCGACATCAGGGCGCGCCCCACCAAGTACGTGCACAAGAAGCCCGAGGCGAGCTTCGCGACCCGCACCATGCGCTGGGGCGGCATCATCCTCGCCCTGTTCATCGTCTGGCACATCCTCGACCTGACGACCGGCACCGTGCATCCGGGCAACTACCAGCACCTGCACCCGTACCAGAACATCATCGACACCTTCTCGACCTGGTACGGCAACGTCATCTACATCGTCGCCGTCGTCGCCCTCGGCTTCCACGTCCGGCACGGGCTGTGGAGCGCCGCGCAGACCCTGGGCGTGGGCACCGCGACCCGCGACCGCGTCCTCAAGCCCCTGGCCAACGGCCTCGCCCTGGTGCTCGTCGTGGGCTTCGTCTCCGTACCCGTGGCCGTCATGACCGGACTGGTGAGCTGACCCATGAATTCCTACGCCGACTACACGACCGGCGAACCGGTCGTCGACCACAAGGCCCCCACCGGACCGATCGCCGAGCGCTGGGACACCCGCCGCTTCCAGGCGAAGCTGGTCAACCCCGCCAACCGCCGCAAGCACACCGTGATCGTGGTCGGCACCGGCCTGGCCGGCGGTTCCGCGGGCGCCACGCTCGCCGAACAGGGCTACCACGTCGTGCAGTTCTGCTACCAGGACTCGCCGCGCCGCGCCCACTCCATCGCCGCGCAGGGCGGCATCAACGCCGCCAAGAACTACCGCAACGACGGCGACTCGATCCACCGGCTCTTCTACGACACCGTCAAGGGCGGCGACTTCCGCGCCCGCGAGTCCAACGTGCACCGCCTCGCGCAGATCTCCGTCGAGATCATCGACCAGTGCGTCGCACAGGGCGTGCCGTTCGCCCGCGAGTACGGCGGACTCCTCGACACCCGCTCCTTCGGCGGCGTCCAGGTCTCCAGGACCTTCTACGCACGCGGCCAGACCGGACAGCAGCTGCTGCTCGGCGCCTACCAGGCGCTGTCCCGGCAGATCGCGGCGGGCAACGTCGAGATGCATCCGCGCACCGAGATGCTCGACGTGATCGTCGTCGACGGACGCGCCCGCGGCATCGTCGCCCGCGACCTGATCACCGGCAAGATCGACACGTACTTCGCCGACGCGGTGGTCCTCGCCTCCGGCGGCTACGGCAACGTCTTCTACCTGTCGACGAACGCCATGAACTCCAACGCCACCGCCGTCTGGCGGGCCCACCGGCGCGGCGCCCACTTCGCCAACCCCTGCTTCACCCAGATCCACCCCACCTGCATCCCGCGCACCGGCGACCACCAGTCCAAGCTGACGCTGATGAGCGAGTCGCTGCGCAACGACGGCCGCATCTGGGTGCCCAAGGCCAAGGGCGACGACCGCCCGGCGAACCAGATCCCCGAGGACGAGCGCGACTACTACCTGGAGCGCATCTACCCCTCCTTCGGCAACCTCGTGCCCCGCGACATCGCCTCGCGCGCCGCGAAGAACGTGTGCGACGAGGGCAGGGGAGTGGGCCCCGGCGGGCAGGGCGTCTACCTCGACTTCGCCGACGCGATCCGGCGCATGGGCAAGAAGAAGGTCGAGGAGAAGTACGGCAACCTCTTCGACATGTACGAGCGGATCACCGCGGAGAACCCGTACGAGGTGCCGATGCGGATCTACCCCGCCGTGCACTACACGATGGGCGGCCTCTGGGTCGACTACGACCTGCAGACCACCGTCCCCGGCCTGTTCGCGGTCGGCGAGGCCAACTTCTCCGACCACGGCGCCAACCGGCTCGGCGCGAGCGCCCTCATGCAGGGCCTCGCCGACGGCTACTTCGTGCTGCCGTCCACCATCAACGACTACCTCGCGCGCAACCCGCACCAGGACGAGGTGGGCGAGCGGCACCCCGTCGTCCAGGAGGTGCTCGCCGAGACCGAGGACCGGCTCAACCTGCTCCTCGCCGTCGACGGCGACCGCACCCCCGACTCCTTCCACCGCGAACTCGGCGAAGTGATGTGGGAGTTCTGCGGCATGGCCCGCACCGAGACCGGGCTGCGCAAGGCCCTGGAACGCATCCCGCAGATCCGCGAGGAGTTCTGGCGCCGCATCAAGGTGCCCGGCACCGGCGAGGAGTTCAACCAGTCCCTGGAGAAGGCCAACCGCATCGTCGACTACCTGGAGCTCGCCGAGCTCATGTGCCTCGACGCCCTGCACCGCGCCGAGTCCTGCGGCGGCCACTTCCGCGAGGAGTCCCAGACCCCCGACGGCGAGGCCGCCCGCCGCGACGAGGAGTTCTCCTACGCGGCCGCCTGGGAGTTCACCGCCACCGGCGAGGCCCCCGTCCTGCACAAGGAAGACCTCGTCTTCGAGTACGTCCACCCCACTCAGCGGAGCTACGCATGAAGCTCACCCTGCGCGTCTGGCGCCAGCAGAACACCGACGCCTCCGGCGCCATGTCCACCTACGAAGTGGACGAGATCTCCCAGGACATGTCCTTCCTGGAGATGCTGGACACCCTCAACGAGGAGCTCATCCTCAAGGGCGAGGACCCCGTCGCCTTCGACCACGACTGCCGCGAGGGGATCTGCGGCGCCTGCTCGCTCGTCATCAACGGCGACGCGCACGGCCCCGAACGCACCACCACCTGCCAGCTCCACATGCGGTCCTTCAAGGACGGCGACACGATCGACATCGAGCCGTGGCGCGCGGCGGCCTTCCCGGTCGTCAAGGACCTCGTGGTGGACCGCTCGGCCTTCGACCGGATCATCCAGTCCGGCGGCTACATCAGCGCCCCGACCGGCGCCGCGCCCGAGGCGCACGCCGCGCCGGTGCCGAAGGCGGACGCGGACTCGGCCTTCGAGCACGCGGAGTGCATCGGCTGTGGTGCGTGTGTGGCGGCCTGCCCGAACGGGTCGGCGATGCTTTTCACTTCTGCCAAGGTCAACCACTTGAACGTGCTTCCGCAGGGTGCGCCCGAGCGGGAGACCCGGGTGCTCGACATGGTGGCGCAGATGGACGAAGAGGGCTTCGGTGGTTGTACGTTGACCGGCGAGTGCGCGACGGCCTGCCCGAAGGGCATTCCGCTGCCCTCCATCGCCGCCATGAACAAGGAGTGGCTGCGGGCCACGCGGAAGGTCAGCCGGTAGCCGCTGCGCGATTGTCCGCGGGGCGGCTGTGGTTGCTCGCGCCGTTCCCCGCGCCCCTTCGGGGCGCTACCTTCAGCTGATGTATCCGGGAGCGTACGACCCCGCCAGGACGGCCGTCGTCACCGCCGACGGCACACGGAAGATCACCTACGGACAACTCGAAGAACGCTCCCTGCGGCTCGCGGATCATCTGCGGGCCGCAGGTCTGCGTCGGGGTGACCATCTCGCCCTGCTCTGCGACAACGACCCGCGCGCCCTGGAGGTCTACTGGGCGGTGATGCGGTCCGGGCTCTATCTCACCGCGGTCAACCACCACTTGAGCGCGGAGGAGGCCGCCTACATCGTGCGCGACTGCGGTGCGGCGGTGCTGATCGTCTCCGGCTCGCTCACCGAACTCGGCGCCCGGGTCACGGAGTTGGCGGGCGGACCGCAGCTGGTGCTCGGGCTCGACGACGGGACGTACGAGAAGGCCCTGGACGCGGCGTCCGCCGTGCCGCCCGCCCGGCAGCCGCTCGGCGCCGACATGCTCTACTCGTCCGGCACGACCGGACGCCCCAAGGGGGTCGAACCGACGCTCCCCGAAGGCGACGTGCGGGAGCAGCCCACGACGTACACGCTCATCTTCCAGACCATGTACGGATTCGGCGAGGACACCGTCTATCTGTGTCCCGCCCCGATCTACCACGCGGCGCCGCTGCGCTTCTGCGGTGTCGTGACGGCGACCGGCGGCACGGTCGTCCTGATGGACGCGTTCGACGCGGAGGGTGCCCTCGCGGCCGTGCAGCGGTACCGGGTGACGCACAGTCAGTGGGTGCCGACCATGTTCGTCCGCATGCTGAAGCTGCCCGCACGGGTGCGCGAGCGGTACGACGTGACGTCGATGAAGGTCGCCATCCATGCCGCCGCGCCCTGCCCCGTCGAGGTCAAGCGGCGGATGATGGAGTGGTGGGGGCCCGTCCTGTACGAGTACTACTCGTCGACGGAGGGCAACGGCATCACCTTCATCGCCCCCGACGAATGGCTGCGCAAGCCGGGCTCGGTGGGCCGGGACGGTCTGCTCGGCGCCCTGCGGATCTGTGATGAGTCAGGGCGGCTCCTGCCCGCGGGGGCGACCGGAACCGTCTACTTCGAGCGCGAGGACGTGCCCTTCCGGTACCACAACGACACCGGACGAACCCGCGAGGCGCAGCACCCCGAGCACCCCAACTGGACCACCACGGGCGACATCGGGCACGTCGACGAGGACGGCTATCTGTTCCTCACCGACCGCAGGGCATTCATGATCATCTCGGGTGGTGTGAACGTCTATCCGCAGGAGTCCGAGGACGTGCTCGTGCTGCACCCGGCCGTCGCCGACGTGGCCGTCGTCGGGGTGCCGGACGCCGAGATGGGGGAGGCGGTCAAGGCCGTCGTCCAGGTCGAGCAGGGGTTCGCGGCGGGGCCCGAACTGGCGCGTGAACTCATCGACTTCGCGCGCGAGCGCATCGCGCACTACAAGGCGCCGCGCTCCGTCGACTTCACCGAACGCCTGCCGCGCACCCCCACCGGCAAGCTGGCGAAGGCCCGGCTGCGCGACGCCTATCGGAACGGCTGATCAGCCCAGGCGTGCGGCGAGACGGTCGCGGTAGTGGTCCACCACCACCGCGACCATGATCACCCCGCCCGTGATCATCTGCCGCTGGAAGTCCGAGACCCCCATCAGGAGCAGGCCGTTGGTGAGCACGCCGAGCAGACAGGCGCCGAGCAGCGTCCCGATCATGGATCCCTTGCCGCCGGACAGCGAGGCCCCGCCGATCACCACGGCCGCGATCGCGCTCAGTTCGTAGCCGCCGCCGAGGATCGGCGACGCGATGTTCAGCCGCGCCATATAGGTGATCGCGGCGACGCCGACGCACAGGCCCGCGATGACGAACACCGCCACCTTCACCACCGAGGTGCGGTGCCCGGACAGGCGTACCGCCTCCTCGTTCGACCCGATCGCGAAGACCAGACGCCCGAACACCGTCCGGGTGAGCACCAGCTGGCCCGCCGCGACCATGGCGAGCGCGATCCAGAACAGGGCGGGCACGCCGAGCAGCGTCGCGGTGCCGAAGTGGCTGAAACCCTGAGGGAAGTCGTACTGCGTCTTGGCGTCGGTGTAGTCGAGCGCGGCGCCCCTCGCGATGTTCAGCATGCCCAGCGTGACGATGAAGGACGGCACGCGCCAGCGTTCCGACACGAAGCCGTTGACCAGGCCGCAGGCCATGCCGACGGCGACGGACACCAGGACGGCCAGCGTCACCGCCACGCCCACCGAGAGGTCCTCGGCGGTGAGGACGTCGCCCGCGACCACCGCGGAGAGCGCCATCACCGAGCCGACCGACAGATCGATGCCGCCGACCAGGATGACGAAGGTCAGGCCCACCGCCAGCATCGTGTTCAGGGTGATCTCGGTGGCGATGTTCGTGAAGTTCCCCGTGGTCGCGAACTTCGGCGCCGCCAGCGTGAAGACGGCCACCAGGGCGAGCAGGGCGACCCCGGTGCCCGCCTCGCCCATCGCCTGGCGGGCGAGCGAGCCGACCGTGGAGCGGTCTTCGAGGGGGCGCGGGGGAGCGGGCGGTGCGGAGGTCATGCGCGGGCACCCTTCGTCGTGCCGTCGGCGGGGCCGTGGGCGGGACCGTGGGCGGGGCCGTTCGTATAGCCGGAGTAGGCGAGCGCCAGGATGTGCTGTCTGGCGAAGTCGGCGCGGGCCACCTCGCCCGCGATCCGGCCGCGCGAGAAGACGAGCAGCCGGTCGCAGATGCCCATCAGCTCCGGCAGGTCGGAGGAGACGACCAGGAGCGCCTTGCCGGCCGCCGCGAGGCCGACGAGCTGCTGATGGATCTCGTAGCGCGCGCCCACGTCGATGCCGCGCGTCGGCTCGTCCACCACCAGGACGTCGGCGCCCGCCAGGAGCCATCGGCCGAGGACCACCTTCTGCTGGTTGCCGCCCGACAGCGTGCGAACGAGCGTGCGCACCCCGGGAGTTCGCACCCTGAGCCGCTCCACCGTCTCGCGGGCGATGCGGTCCTCCGTGCCGCGCCGCAGCAGCCCCGCGCGCGAGACCCGGCGCGTCGCGGCGAGCGTCACGTTCGCCGACAGGGGCAGGTCCAGGACGAGCCCCTGCCCCTTGCGGTCCTCCGTGAGCAGGCTGATGCCGTGCCGCACCGCGTCGCGCGGGCCCCGGATCCGCACCGGCCTGCCCTTCACCAGGATCCGCCCACCCTGGGGGCGGTCGGCGCCGAACAGCGCCCGCACCGTCTCCGTACGGCCCGAACCCACCAGGCCCGCCACGCCCACCACTTCGCCCGCGCGCAGCGCGAACGAGACCGGGGCGCCGCCGCGCGGCACGAGGTCCCGCACGCGCAGCAGTTCGGGTCCCGGCTCGCGCGGTACGTACGGTGGGTACTCGCGCTCCATGTCGCGGCCGACCATGAGGCGGATCACCTCGGCGGTGTCCGTGCCCGCGACCTCCTTGGTCACCACATGGCGGCCGTTGCGGAACACCGTCATCCGGTCGGCGAGTTCGAAGATCTCCTCCAGATGGTGCGAGATGTACAGGACCGCGGTGCCGCGCTCCGTCAGCGAGCGCAGGAGTGCGAAGAGCCGCCGTGTCTCGCGCGGCGTCAGCGTCGCCGTGGGCTCGTCCATCACCAGGACCCGGCAGTCCTGGTGCAGTGTGCGGGCGATCTCCACCAGCTGCATCTGAGCGATGCCGAGCCGCTCCACCTTGGTCCGGGGGTGTACGTCGAGGCCGACCTCGGCGAGCAGTGCCTGCGCCCGCCGGTGCAGCGCGCGCCGGTCGACGAGGCCGTGCCTGCGGGGCAGCCGCCGCAGGAAGAGGTTCTCGGCGACGGACAGCTGCGGGACCAGGTGGAACTCCTGGTGCACGACCTGGACACCCGCCCGCATCGCCGCCGCCGCGTCGCCCGGCGCGTACGGCGCACCGCCGAGCCGCAGCGTGCCGCCGTCCGGCGCCTGGGTGCCCGCGAGGATCTTCACGAGGGTCGACTTCCCCGCGCCGTTCTCGCCGATGAGGGCGTGCACCTCGCCGGGGAGCAGATCGAGGCGGACGTCGTCGAGGGCGACCACCCCCGGGAAGGTCTTCGACACACCCGCGACCTCCAGGACGGGACCGCCGCCGAGGGATCGTGCGTCCCTGCCCATGGCCCGCACCGTCAGCCCAGGTCGTCGGCGGTGACGACCTTCACGTCGGTCTTCACCCAGCCCGTCGGCTCGTCCCCGTCGACCGCCTTCATCGCCTGGTCGATGCCGTCGGCGGCCTGCTGCGCGGCGTATTGGTCGACCGTCGCGACGACCCGGCCCTTCTGCACGTACGGGCGGATGGCCTCGATGTTGTCGAACGACGCGATCTTCACGGAGGCCTTCTTCGCGTCGATGGCCTTCAGGGCGCCCAGCGCCATCGAGTCGTTGGAGGCGAGGACCCCCTTGATGTCCGGGTGCGCGGTGAGCATGTTCCCGAGGACGGTGTACGCCTCGTCGGTCTCCCAGTGCGCCGTCTTGGACGAGACCACCTTCAGGCCGCCCGCCTTGGCCGCCGCCCGGAATCCGGCGGCGCGCTGGCGCGCGTTGTCGGCGCCCGGGCTGCCTTCCAGGAGGGCGACCTCGGCGCCCTTGCCGAGGGACTTGGCCAGGACGTCGCCCGAGAGCCGGGCGCCCCGTTCGTTGTCGGGCCCGACGAAGGGGACCTTCATGCCGGACGCCCGCAGCGCGCCGTCGTCGAGCTTCACGTCGATGTTGATGACCTTCAGGCCCTGCTTCTCCGCGCGCTCGAGGGGCGCCACCAGGGCGCGGGAGTCGGCGGGCGCGATCACGAGGGCGTCGGCGCGGTCGGTGACACAGCGGTTGATCGCCGCGACCTGACCGTCGATGTCCGTCTCGTTCTGGATGCCGCTGGTCTTCAGGTCGAGGTCGCCGCGCTGCTTCGCGTGGGCCTTCGCGCCCTTCTCCATGGTCTGGAAGTACTCGTTCCCCAAGGACTTCATCACCAGGCACACGGTGGGGCGGCCGCCGTCTCCGGGCCTGTCGGCGGACGCCCCGTCGCCTTCCTGGCCGCAGGCGGTGAGGACCGTCGCGGCACCGAGGGCGCAGGCGAGGGTGACTGCGGTGGTGCGCTGCTTCATCACGTGACTGCCTTCCACTGGTGGGGGGATGAGCGGTCGTTCACGGAATGCCGGACGCCGCCCGGGCATCGGGGCCGCCGCCCGCGGGATCCGGGCAGCCGCACGAGCCGCGGGCCAGCAGCGTCACCGGCAGTACGTCGCGGGTGGGGGCGAGGCCCGGCTCCTTGACGCGGGCGAGCAGCCGCCGCACCGCGGTGCGGCCGAGCTCCTCGAAGGGCTGGCACATCGTGGACAGCGCCGGAGTGGTGTACGCGGCCGCCGCGATCCCGTCGAACGCGACGAGCGCGAGGTCGTCGGGGACCCGGATGCCGAGCTCGGCCGCCGCGCGCAGGACCCCGGCCGCCTGGGTGTCACAGGTGACGAAGAGGGCGTCCACGCGCCGGTCCCCGGAGAGGAGGGCGAGCGCGGAACGGTATCCGTCGAGCCGTCCGAACGAACCGTGCAGGAGCGGCGCCGCGTCCCCGGACACCGCGTCGTCCGCCGAGCCGGTCCCGGCCGCGATCCCCGCCTCCGCCAGCGCGGTGCGCCAGCCCGCGACCCGGTCCACGGTCGGGTGGATGCCCGCAGGGCCCGCGACGCAGCCGATCCGGCGCCGCCCGTGCGCGAGCAGATGCCGGGTCGCCTCCCACGCGCCACGGGTGTGGTCGGCGAGCACGTGCGAGGCCGCCACGCCGTCCAGTTCGCGGTCGAGGACCAGGAAGGGCACGCCGGAGCGGTCCAGTTCGGCGCGCCAGGGACGGTCGCCGTGCGCCGGGATGAGCACCAGGCCGTCCACCCGCCGGTCCAGGAACGTGCGCAGATACCCGGCCTCGCGTCCGGCGTCGTCCACGCTGTTGCCCACGAGCAGGGTGTAGCCCGCCGCCCACGCGTGGTCCTCCAGGGTGCGGGCCAGCTCGGCGACGAAGGGGTTCGCCGCGTCGGGCACGACGAGCCCGAGCGTCATGGTCCGGCTCATGCGCAGGGATCTGGCGACCGCGTTGGGGCGGTAGTCCAGCGCCCGGACGGCCGCGAGGACCCGCTCCCTGGTGGCGGGCGCGACGGACCTCGGTCCGTTGTTGAGCACGTAGCTCACGACCGAGGGCGAGGTACCCGCGAGCCGTGCCACGTCCTGTCGCGTTGCCATGCCGGGCCTCCCCTGGGGGACGGCGTACAGGGACGGACGGACTCTGCGAACTCGTGGCTGTGCAACACGAGTTGGCAATTCGTGTTGCGCCAGAATTATCGGAAGCGGCCGCGGCGGCCACAAGGGCGAGGATCGGCCCCGTTCGCGCCCCGTTCGCGCCCCGTTCGCGTCCTGGGAACGGGGCGCGCGTGGCTAGCGGTCCTGGACGCCCAGCGCCCGGCCCAGATACGGCGCGGTGCGGCTGCCCCCGGCGCGCGCCACCTGCGCCGGGGTGCCCGCCGCCACGACGAGGCCGCCCCGGTCGCCGCCGCCGGGGCCCAGGTCGATCACCCAGTCGGCGCCCGCCACGACCGCCATGTCGTGCTCGACGACCACCACGGAGTTGCCCGCGTCGACCAGTTCGTGCAGCCGGTGCGTGAGGACTTCGACGTCGGCGGGGTGCAGGCCGGTGGTCGGCTCGTCCAGGAGGTAGAGGGTGTGGCCGCGCCGCACCCGCTGCAACTCGCTGGCCAGCTTGATGCGTTGGGCCTCGCCGCCGGAGAGTTCGGTGGCGGGCTGGCCGAGCCGCAGATAGCCGAGTCCGACGTCGAGGAGCGTACGCAGGCTGCGTACGACGGCCGGGGTGTCCGTGTCCGCGAAGAAGTCCGCCGCCGCCTCCACCGTGAGGTCGAGCACCTCCGCGATGTTCCGCCCGTGGTAGGTCACTTCGAGCGTCTCGGGGTTGTAGCGGGCGCCCGCGCAGTCCGGGCAGGGCGCGTACGTGCTGGGCAGGAAGAGCAGCTCGACGCTGACGAAGCCCTCGCCCTGGCAGGTCTCGCACCGCCCGCCCGGCACGTTGAAGGAGAACCGGCCCACTCCGTAGCCGCGTTCCTTCGCGGTGCCGGTGGCCGCGAAGACCTTGCGTACGACGTCGAAGAGGCCGGTGTACGTGGCGAGGTTGGAGCGCGGTGTGCGGCCGATCGGCTTCTGGTCCACGCAGACGAGGCGGCCGACCCCCGGAAGGTCCTCGGTGATCTCGCCGACGAGCGTGGACTTGCCGGAGCCCGAGACGCCCGTCACCGCGGTGAAGGCGCCCAGGGGAATCTCCGCCGTCACCTCGCGCAGATTGTGGCGGGTCACCGGGCCGGCCTTCAACCAGCCCTGCGGGGAGCGCACTTCACGCTCCGGCGGCGGCGCCACATCGAAGAGGAAGCGGGCCGTCGCCGACTCCGCGACCCCCGCGAGCTCCGCCACGGGACCGCTGTGCAGCACCTTCCCGCCGTGCTCGCCCGCCTGCGGGCCGACGTCGACGAGCCAGTCCGCGTGGCGTACGACATCGAGGTGATGCTCCACGACGAAGACGGAGTTGCCCGCGGCCTTCAACCGGTCAAGGACCGTCAACAGGGCCTCGGTGTCCGCCGGATGGAGCCCCGCTGACGGCTCGTCCAGGACGTACACGACGCCGAAGAGACCCGAGCGGAGCTGGGTGGCCAGGCGCAGCCGCTGCAGTTCGCCCGCCGACAGCGTGGGCGTCGCGCGGTCCGGGCTCAGATAGCCGAGCCCGAGCTCGGTGACGGTCGCGATCCGGGCGAGCAGGTCCGCGGTCAGGACCCGTGCGGTTTCCGAGGAGTCCGCCGCGCTCTCCAGGGCGCCCGCGAGATCGGACAGCGGCAGCGCCGCCAGTTCGGCGATCGTACGGCCCGCGAACGTGACCGCCATCGCCTCCGGACGCAGCCTGCTCCCGCCGCACGCCGGACACGGCGCGCTCTCCAGGAACCGCTCCGCCTTCGCCCGCAGCGTCTGGCTCTTGGAGTCCGCGAAGGTCTTCATCACATAGCGCCGTGCGCTCATGTACGTGCCCTGGTACGGGCGTTGGATCCGGCCCGCGTCGCGCACCGGGTGCACGGTCACCACCGGCTGCTCGTCCGTGAAGAGGATCCACTCGCGGTCCTGCCGCGGCAGCTCGCGCCACGGCAGGTCCACGTCGTGGCCGAGCGTGTCCAGGACGTCGCGGAGGTTCTTGCCCTGCCACGCGCCGGGCCAGGCCGCGATGGCGCCCTCGCGGATCGACAGCGAAGGGTCGGGGACGAGCAGTTCCTCGGTGGTGCGGTGGACCAGGCCGAGGCCGTGGCACTCGGGGCACGCACCGGCCGCCGTGTTCGGCGAGAAGGCGTCCGAGTCGAGCCGCTCCGCGCCCTCGGGGTAGCTGCCCGCGCGGGAGAACAGCATCCGCAGCGAGTTCGACAGGGTGGTGACCGTGCCGACGGACGAACGCGACGTCGGCGCGGAGCGGCGCTGCTGCAGCGAGACCGCGGGCGGCAGCCCCGTGATCTCGCCGACCTTCGGCGCGCCCACCTGGTGGATGAGCCTGCGGGCGTACGGCGCGACGGACTCGAAGTAGCGCCGCTGCGCCTCGGCGTAGATCGTGCCGAACGCGAGCGAGGACTTGCCGGACCCCGAGACGCCCGTGAAGACCGCGAGGACGTCGCGCGGAATGTCCACGTCGACGCCTTGGAGATTGTGCTCCCTGGCGCCCCGGACACGTACGTACGGATCGTGGGGGCTGTGCATGGGCGGGGCTCCGTACGTGGCTCGGGGACAAACCCCACGATTCTAGGCCGGGCACGGTACGGGCGCATGCCGCCGTCCCGTTCCCCGGGCCGGGCGTCAGCGCTGGTGGACGCCCCGCTGCCGGGTGCGCTCCAGCTCCACGGCCTCGTACAGCGCCTTGATGT
>NZ_JBHYJI010000055.1:0-65743 GCF_042740435.1 Streptomyces sp. NPDC059002
GGCGGCACGGGTGGGCACAGCCCACGGTGCCGGGGGCCGCGAACGGAGGCGCAAGCACGGTGCAGGCGGGGCGTCGCCCGCGGTGCGGGGAGGAGGGAAGTCCCGCCCAGCGCCCCAGGCACTGGCGGACGGCAGATACTCTGGAAGGCGACCTGTCAGCCCGCCCCCAGATCCGAGGATTCGCGACCGCCGTGTTCGATACTCTCTCCGACCGCCTCGCAGCGACATTCAAGAACCTCCGGGGCAAGGGCCGCCTGTCCGAGGCGGACATCGACGCCACGGCGCGCGAGATCCGCATCGCCCTGCTCGAGGCGGACGTGGCCCTCCCCGTCGTCCGCGCCTTCATCAAGCAGATCAAGGAGCGCGCGGCCGGCGCCGAGGTCTCCCAGGCGCTCAACCCCGCCCAGCAGGTCATCAAGATCGTCAATGAGGAGCTCATTGGCATTCTGGGTGGCGAGACCCGGCGCCTGCGGTTCGCGAAGACCGCGCCGACGGTCATCATGCTCGCGGGTCTGCAGGGTGCCGGTAAGACGACCCTCGCGGGAAAGCTGGGCCTCTGGCTGAAGGGGCAGGGCCACTCCCCGCTCCTGGTGGCGTGTGACCTGCAGCGCCCGAACGCCGTCAACCAGCTGAGCGTCGTCGCGGAGCGCGCCGGCGTCGGCGTCTACGCGCCCCAGCCGGGCAACGGCGTGGGTGACCCGGTCCAGGTCGCCAAGGACTCGGTCGAGTTCGCCAGGACGAAGCAGTACGACGTGGTCATCGTCGACACCGCCGGTCGTCTCGGCATCGACCAGGAGCTGATGCAGCAGGCCGCGGACATCCGCGACGCCGTCAGCCCCGACGAGGTGCTCTTCGTCGTCGACGCGATGATCGGTCAGGACGCCGTCAACACGGCCGAGGCCTTCCGGGACGGCGTCGGCTTCGACGGCGTCGTCCTGTCGAAGCTCGACGGTGACGCCCGTGGTGGTGCCGCGCTGTCGATCGCGCAGGTCACCGGGCGTCAGATCATGTTCGCCTCGAATGGCGAGAAGCTGGACGACTTCGACGCGTTCCACCCGGACCGCATGGCGTCCCGCATCCTCGGCATGGGCGACATGCTCACGCTCATCGAGAAGGCCGAGCAGACCTTCTCGCAGCAAGAGGCCGAGAAGATGGCCTCGAAGTTGGCCTCCAAGAAGGGCCAGGACTTCACGCTCGATGACTTCCTGGCTCAGATGGAGCAGGTCAGGAAGATGGGCAGCATCAGCAAGCTGCTCGGGATGATGCCCGGCATGGGGCAGATCAAGGACCAGATCAACAACCTCGACGAGCGGGACGTCGACCGCACCGCCGCCATCATCAAGTCGATGACGCCCGGCGAGCGCCAGGAGCCGACGATCATCAACGGCTCGCGGCGTGCGCGTATCGCCAAGGGTTCGGGTGTCGAGGTCAGCGCCGTCAAGAACCTGGTGGAGCGGTTCTTCGAGGCGCGGAAGATGATGTCCCGCATGGCCCAGGGCGGCGGCATGCCGGGTATGCCCGGGATGCCGGGCATGGGCGGCGGCGCCGGCAAGCAGAAGAAGAAGCAGAAGCAGGCCAAGGGCAAGCAGCGCTCCGGCAACCCGATGAAGCGCAAGCAGCAGGAGCAGGAGGCCGCCACGCGCCGCGAGCAGGGCGGTCAGCCCGGTGGCGCGTTCGGTCTTCCGGGCGGGCAGGCCGGGCAGGACTTCGAGCTGCCGGACGAGTTCAAGAAGTTCATGGGCTGAGGTTCTCGCCGTCGCGCGCGTTCCTTCTCGTACGAGATCCAGGGCGCTCCTCTACGGAGGGGCGCCCTCGGTGCGTTCCGGGCGGGGGAGCGGGTGCCCGGGTATGCTTTGTGACGTAACGTCCCCATATGAGCAACCCTGTGCCGCCGCGCCAGGCGCCCGATCAGCCGTGGCGCTCCGAGGGCGCGCCCCCGCCCGAGCCCACACCGCCGCCGAAGAAGAAGATGCCGGGCGGGTGGGGGAGTCTCATCCTCACCGCGCTCATCGTCTATCTCATCGCGAACCTCGTGCTGTCGTTCTTCAACGACGGCGACGAGCCGACCATCTCGTACACGGAGTTCAGCAAGCAGGTCGACGACGGCAACGTCACGAAGATCTACGCCAAGGGTGACGCGATCCAGGGGCAGCTCAAGAAGGAGCAGCCGAACCCGGACGGCGACAAGGGGAACTACACCAAGTTCACGACGCAGCGGCCCGCCTTCGCCGACGACAAGCTCTGGGACGACCTGACCAAGCACCAGGTCACCGTCACCGCCGAGCCCGTGGTGCAGGAGCGCAGTTTCCTCTCCAACCTGCTCATCTCGCTCGCCCCGATGCTGCTTCTCGTGGTGCTGTGGATCTTCATCGCGCGGCGCATGAGCGCGGGCATGGGCGGCGGTGGCGGCATGCTCGGGCGCAAGACGCCGCCCAAGCCCGTCGAGCTGGAGCCCGGTGCCAAGCGGACGACGTTCGAGGACGTGGCCGGCATCGACGAGGTCGAGGGCGAGCTCAATGACGTCGTCGACTTCCTGAAGAACCCCGACGCCTATCGCACGATGGGCGCCAAGATGCCGCGCGGCGTGCTCCTCGCGGGGCCGCCCGGCACCGGCAAGACGCTGCTCGCACGCGCCGTCGCGGGCGAGGCGGGCGTGCCTTTCTTCTCCGCGTCCGCCTCGGAGTTCATCGAGATGATCGTGGGCGTGGGCGCCTCGCGCGTACGGGAACTCTTCGCCGAGGCCCGCAAGGTCGCCCCCTCGATCATCTTCATCGACGAGATCGACACCATCGGACGCGCACGGGGTGGCGGCAGCGGGATGGGCGGGCACGACGAGCGCGAGCAGACCCTGAACCAGATCCTCACCGAGATGGACGGCTTCTCGGGCGCGGAAGGCGTCATCGTGCTCGCCGCCACCAACCGGGCCGACATCCTCGACCCCGCCCTCACCAGGCCGGGCCGGTTCGACCGCGTCGTCAACGTCTCGCCCCCCGACCGCGGCGGCCGCGAGGCCATCCTCAAGATCCATACGCGGGCCATTCCGCTGGCCGACGACGTCGACCTCGCCCAAGTCGCCCGTACGACCCCGGGCATGACCGGCGCCGAACTCGCCAACCTCGCCAACGAAGCCGCCCTCCTCGCCGTCAAGCGCAAGCAGAAGACGGTCACGCAGTCCGACCTCTCCGAAGCCATCGAGAAGGTGCAGCTGGGCGCCGAGCGGCCGCTGGTCATGCCGGAGGAGGAGCGTCGGCGCACGGCGTATCACGAGAGCGGGCACGCCCTGCTCGGCATGCTGCAGCCGGGCGCCGACCCGGTCCGCAAGATCACGATCGTCCCGCGCGGGCGGGCCCTCGGCGTGACCCTCTCGACTCCGGACTCCGACAAGTACGCCTACACGGAGGAGTATCTTCGCGGTCGAATTATCGGTGCCCTAGGGGGCATGGCTGCCGAACACGTCGTCTACGGAGTCATCACCACCGGCGCCGAGAACGACCTGGAGCAGGTCACCAACATCGCGCGCGGCATGGTCGGCCGCTGGGGCATGAGCGAGCGCGTGGGCCGTCTGTCGGCCCTCCCGAACGACGCCCAGCAGGCCTACGGACTCGCGGCCGCCCCGGAGACCCTCGACGCCATCGACGGCGAGATGCGGCGGATCGTCGACGAGTGCTACGAGAGCGCCTGCCGCCAGCTGCGCGAGCACCGAGGGCAACTGGACGACCTGGCCGCGGCGTTGCTGGAGAACGAGACGCTGGAGGAGGCGGAGGCGTACCGGGTCGCGGGCATCACACGGATGTCCAAGGACGGCTAGCGCCCCGGCGAGGAGGGCCCGGGCGCCCGATCGGGGTCCTGGCCCCTACGTCGTACGCGCGATCAAGTACCGGAAGACGTTCGGCATCCACACCGTCCCGTCCCTGCGCCGGTGCGGATGCAGCGCCTCAGCGAGTTCCTTGTCGACCTGCGCCTGGTCCGTCGCGCCCACCGCCGCGTCGAACAGCCCCGTCGAGAGCAGCCCGCGGGCCGCGCTCTCCATGTCCGCGTACCCGAAGGGGCACGCCACACGCCCCGAGCCGTCCGGCTTGAGCCCTGCCCTGTGGGCGACCTCCTCCAGGTCGTCCCGCAGCGCGGGGCGCCAACTGCCCGTACTGCGCAGGGGGTCGGCGAGCTTGGTCGCCACCCGCAGGACCGAAGAGGTCGCACACCGCTCCGGCGGACCCCATCCGGCGAGCACCACAGGGGTGCCCCGGGCGGCGAGCGGCGCGGCCGCCTCCAGGAGGGCCGACAGGCCTTCGGAGTCACCGGCCATGCAGCCGATCGGGTGGAACGCCGTCACCATGTTGTACGGGAGTGCGTCCGGGCCCGCCGCGTCCGCCGGGCCGCCCTCCACGAGCCGGGTGTCGGTACGCGCGCGTGCGCCCCCGGCGGTGTCCGGCAGCAGGCGTTCGCGCGCCAGGGCGAGACGTTCGGGGGCCGACGGATCGACGCCGGTGACCGCGGCGCCCCGCGACGCCGCCATCAGCAGGGCGAGGCCGGAGCCGCAGCCGAGGCCGAGGAGCCGGGTGCCCGTGCCCACTTCGAGCCGTTCGTACACCGCCTCGTAGAGCGGGACCAGCATCCGTTCCTGTATCTCCGCCCAGTCACGCGCGCGTGCCCCCAGGTCCACGCGAGGGGTCGCGCCCGCGTGGAGGTGGTGCGACTGCACGAGCGTTGGTGTCATCGAAAGCGCCCCAATCCGCCGAGAGTTACTGCCGTGCCGGAATTCAACGGTTCGTCCGCCCCCGTGTAGTGCGCTCGCACTCCCCCCGTATGCCAGAGAACTCCGCATCCGTCGTGGCGTCCAGAGGTTGTGGGCCAATGCTTGTGTGCCACCGTTGTGCGCCCCCTGGGGGATAAGGATTCCCGCTCTCCGGGGCCCCGCCCCTACGATGCGCGCCATGGCCAAAACACCCGTGCTCACGCCCCAGGCGGACGATTTCCCGCGCTGGTACCAGGACTTGATCAACAAGGCCGAGCTGGCCGACAACGGCCCGGTGCGCGGCACCATGGTGATCCGACCGTACGGGTACGGCCTGTGGGAGCGGATGCAGCAGGACATGGACGCCCGCATCAAGGCGACCGGCACCCAGAACGCGTACTTCCCGCTCTTCATCCCGCAGTCGTACCTGACCAGGGAGGCCGAGCACGTCGAGGGCTTCGCGCCGGAGCTCGCCGTCGTCACGCACGGCGGCGGCAAGGAGCTGGAGGAGCCGGTCGTCGTCCGCCCCACCTCGGAGACGATCGTCAACGAGTACTTCTCCAAGTGGGTGCAGAGCTACCGCGACCTGCCCCTGCTGATCAACCAGTGGGCCAACGTGGTCCGTTGGGAGATGCGCCCGCGCCTGTTCCTGCGCACGTCGGAGTTCCTGTGGCAGGAGGGCCACACCGCCCACGCGACGTACGAAGAGGCCCGCGACTTCGCCGCCCTCATCCACCGCCACGTCTACGGAGACTTCATGCGGGACGTCCTCGCCATGGACTTCGTGCTGGGCCGCAAGACCGCCAAGGAGCGCTTCGCCGGCGCCATCAACACCCTCACGCTCGAAGGCATGATGGGCGACGGCAAGGCCCTCCAGCTCGGCACCAGCCACGAGCTCGGCCAGAACTTCGCCAAGGCCTTCCACACCCAGTACCTGTCCAAGGACGGCAAGCAGGAACTGGTCTGGCAGACCTCCTGGGGCAGTACGACGCGGCTGGTCGGCGCCCTGGTGATGATGCACGGCGACGACGACGGCCTGCGCGTGCCGCCGCGCCTCGCGCCCGTCCAGGCCGTCGTCCTCGCCATCAAGGGGGACGACGCCGTGCTCGCCAAGGTCCGCGAGATCGGCGAGACCCTGACGGCCGCAGGCGTCCGCGTCCAGGTCGACGACCGCACGGACACCCCCTTCGGGAGGCGCGCCGTCGACTGGGAGCTCAAAGGGGTGCCGGTCCGCATCGAGGTCGGCCCGCGCGACCTGGAGAACGGCACCGCGATGCTGGCCCGGCGCATCCGGGGCGGCAAGGAGCCGGTCGCGATCGACGCCCTCGGCGCCCTGCTGCCCACCGTCCTCGAAGAGGACCAGGAACTGCTCCTGACCCAGGCCCGCGAGCGCCGTGAGTCCCGCACCGCGGACGTCCGCACCCTCGACGAGGCCGTGGAGGCGACCGCCGCGGGCAACTGGGCGCGCATCCCCTGGGCCGTGCTCGGCGAAGAAGGCGAGGCCGGGCTGGCCGAGCACTCCGTGACCGTACGGTGTCTGGTCGCGGAGGACGGGGCGGTGCCGGAGGCCGATGAGACCCCGGGTAACGTCGCTCTTGTGGCCCGCTCCTACTGAGGAGGGTGCCTCCGCTACCGACGCGCTCGATCCCGGCTCGTACGCCTGCCTCGGCAACACAAGCCCCGGCGCGAGGAGTTGCCCTACGCGCCGGGGCGTACGCGCCACTACGTACCGGCTTGATGCGAGCTGTGAAGCTTCTCCGCAGATCAGCGCACCCGCCCTCGTCCGGACGCATCAACGGCAACTGACGGGTACGTGCAAATTATTTGAGATGCCCCGGAATGGAACCCCCAGGGCCCCCGGCTCGTTGTTCACGACGTGAGCACGACACCACCTGTTCTCGCCGCAGAGCTGGCACAGGCGTGGGCCGACATTCAGCGGCACCACCCCGAGCTGCCCGACCTTGCCGCGCCCGAATCCCTGATCGGAGAATCGTCGTCCGCCTGCGGCGCCGAGCTCTCCTTCGAGCGACTGCTTCATGAGGCAGTCCATGGCATCGCCGCCTCGCGCGGCGTACGCGACACCTCACGCGCCGGCCGCTATCACAACCGCAGATTCCTGGCGATCGCCGAGGAGCTGGGCCTTGACCACTCCGACGAGCCGCACCCCAGCAGCGGCTTCTCGCTGGTCACGCTCAACCCCGAGGCGAAGAAGCGCTATCGCCCGACGATCGAGCGGCTGCAGCGCGCCCTGAAGGCGCACACCGCAGCGACGACCGCGGACACCGCACGCAGCTTCCGGGGCCCGGCCGCCCGGCACGGCTCCTCCGGAGGCGGCGTGCGCGTCAAGGCGGTCTGCGACTGCGGGCGCAACGTCCGCGTCGTGCCGTCCGTGCTCGCCCAGGCGCCGATCATGTGCGGCGGCTGCGGCAAGCCCTTCCGCATCCCGGAAGCGATCGGCGCGGGCGTGGGCTGAGCTGGTGCGGGGCGGCCGAACCGGGTTTCGGTCGCCCCGTCGGCGTATGGCACAATGGCTAGCTGTACTCGACAGCCGCATAGGACCCCTCTCTCCTCCGGCTGACGCGTCCATCGGGCACTCGAGTACCGCAACCCCACGCGGCATCGTCGTTGTGCCCACCCACGTCAAGACCAGGAGACACCACTCCCGTGGCAGTCAAGATCAAGCTGAAGCGTCTGGGCAAGATCCGTTCGCCTCACTACCGCATCGTCGTCGCCGACTCCCGTACCCGCCGTGACGGCCGGGCCATCGAGGAGATCGGTCTGTACCACCCGGTGCAGAACCCCTCGCGCATCGAGGTCAACTCGGAGCGTGCCCAGTACTGGCTGTCCGTCGGCGCCCAGCCGACCGAGCCGGTCATGGCCATCCTGAAGCTCACCGGTGACTGGCAGAAGCACAAGGGCCTGCCGGCCCCGGCGCCGCTGCTCGTCGCGGAGCCCAAGGACAAGCGCGCCGCGTTCGAGGCCTTCACCAAGGGTCTCGAGGGCGACGACGCCAAGGGCGAGGCCATCACCCAGAAGGCCAAGAAGGCTGACAAGAAGGCGGACGAGGCCGAGGTCGCGTCCACCGAGTCGACCGAGGCCTGAGCATGCTCGAGGAGGCTCTCGAGCACCTCGTGAAGGGCATCGTCGACAACCCCGACGACGTGCAGGTCGCCTCGCGCAACCTGCGCCGCGGACGCGTCCTCGAGGTCCGGGTCCATCCCGACGACCTCGGCAAGGTGATCGGCCGTAACGGCCGCACCGCGCGCGCTCTGCGTACCGTCGTGGGCGCCATCGGCGGCCGCGGTGTCCGCGTCGACCTCGTCGACGTGGACCAGGTTCGCTGAACCGGGTTCCCAGGACCGATAGGTTCGTAGAACCACAGCAGCACCGGCTCGGGCCGGGGAGGGCTTCAGGGCCTTCCCCGGCCCGTAGTCGTTGGATGAGGAGAAACGCAGTGCAGTTGGTAGTCGCCCGCATCGGCCGGGCCCACGGCATCAAGGGCGAGGTCACCGTCGAGGTCCGCACCGACGAGCCGGAGCTGCGGCTCGGCCCCGGCGCCGTGCTCGCCACCGACCCCGCCGCCACGGGTCCGCTGACCATCGAGACCGGCCGGGTGCACAGCGGCCGCCTCCTGCTGCGCTTCGAGGGCGTGCGCGACCGCACGGGCGCCGAGGCGCTGCGCAACACGCTCCTGATCGCCGAGGTGGACCCGGAAGAGCTCCCCGAGGACGAGGACGAGTACTACGACCACCAGCTCATGGACCTCGACGTCGTCACCAAGGACGGCACCGAGGTCGGCCGGATCACCGAGATCTCGCACCTGCCCTCGCAGGACCTGTTCATCGTGGAGCGCCCCGACGGCAGCGAGGTCATGATCCCCTTCGTCGAGGAGATCGTCACCGAGATCGACCTGGAGGAGCAGCGGGCGGTCATCGACCCGCCTCCGGGGCTCATCGACGACCGCGCCGAGATCGCCTCCACGCGCGACGCCGAAGCGGCTTCGGAGGACCAGGCGTAATGCGGCTCGACGTCGTCACGATCTTCCCCGAGTACCTGGAACCCCTGAACGTCTCCCTCGTGGGCAAGGCACGCGCGCGTGGGCAGCTCGACGTCAACGTGCACGACCTCAGGGAGTGGACGTACGACCGCCACAACACGGTCGACGACACCCCCTACGGCGGCGGCCCCGGCATGGTCATGAAGACCGACCCCTGGGGCGCGGCACTCGACGACGTGCTCGCCGACGGGTACGAGAGCGGGGCGCACGGGCCCGTCCTGGTCGTCCCCACGCCCAGCGGACGCCCCTTCACCCAGGAACTCGCCGTCGAACTCTCCGAGCGCCCCTGGCTGGTCTTCACGCCCGCGCGCTACGAGGGCATCGACCGCCGCGTCATGGACGAGTACGCGACCCGTATGCCCGTCTACGAGGTATCCATCGGCGACTACGTCCTCGCGGGCGGAGAAGCCGCCGTACTCGTCGTCACGGAGGCAGTGGCCCGGCTCCTGCCCGGTGTCCTGGGCAACGCCGAGTCCCACCAGGACGACTCCTTCGCGCCCGGAGCCATGGCCAACCTGCTCGAAGGCCCCGTCTACACGAAGCCTCCCCAGTGGCGCGGGCACGGCATCCCGGACGTCCTGCTCAGCGGCCACCACGGCAAGATCGCGCGCTGGCGCCGTGACGAGGCGCTGCGGCGCACCACCCGCAACAGGCCCGATCTGATCGAGCGTTGCGACCCCGGCGCCTTCGACAAGAAGGACCGCGAGATGCTCTCGATCCTGGGGTGGCGGCCGGGGCCCGACGGCCGATTTGGGCGAGACCCCGAAGCCGTGGAAGAATAGACCGCTGCTGTACGTCCAGCGTGCGCCCCTGCCACAGGGGGATCGACCGTTGCTCACCGTGTACACGGGGATGGTCCAGACGCCCGCCCGACGCGATCAGCTAACGAATCCTTCATCACGAACTCCCGCTGATGACCTGTGGCATCGGCGAAGAAAGCAGACGATCATGGCTAACCTGCTCGACTCGGTCGACAGCGCGTCGCTGCGCAGCGACATCCCGTCCTTCCGCCCGGGTGACACCGTCAACGTCCACGTCCGCGTCATCGAGGGCAACCGCTCCCGTGTGCAGCAGTTCAAGGGCGTAGTCATCCGTCGCCAGGGTGCCGGCGTGCGCGAGACCTTCACGGTGCGCAAGGTCTCCTTCTCCGTCGGCGTCGAGCGCACGTTCCCGGTGCACACCCCGATCGTCGAGAAGATCGAGCTCGTCACCCGCGGTGACGTCCGTCGCGCGAAGCTGTACTACCTCCGTGACCTGCGCGGCAAGGCCGCGAAGATCAAGGAGAAGCGCGACAGCTGAGCTCGCGCGCGGGTCCACATCGGGGCCGGATAGCATCTGGCCCCGATGGACACCGAAGCACGGCACACGGAGCGCGACCGCTCCTCCCCACCCTCCGATTCCGGAGACGTCACGAACGTCCCCGAAGCATCCGAGGAGGCGGAGGAACGGTCGCGCTCCGTTTTCATGTCACTGGTCTCCTGGCTGCCGGGCGGCCGGATCACCCTGTCGATCCTGGTGTGCATGGGGTTCCTGCTGCTCCTGAGCACATTCGTGGTGCAGCCCTTCCAGATCCCCAGCGGCTCCATGGAGCCCGCGTTCCGGGTCGGGGACCGCGTGCTCGTCAACAAGTTGGCGTACCGTTTCGGTTCCGAGCCGCAGCGGGGTGACGCGGTCGTCTTCGACGGCAGCGGCTACTTCGGAGACGCCAACTACATCAAGCGGGTCGTGGGCACAGGGGGAGACCGGGTGGTCTGCTGCGACAGGCGGGGGAGGGTCAAGGTGAACGGCGAGCCCATCGACGAGCCGTACCTGTACCCCGGCGACACCCCCTCGCAGGTGCCCTTCAAAGCCGTCGTCCCTGAAGACAGCCTCTTCGTCCTCGGCGACCACCGCAGCGACTCCCGGGACTCCCGCGACCATCTGGGGCAGCCCGGCGGCGGCATGGTCCCCGTCGACGAGGTGATCGGCAGGGCCGACTGGATCGTCTGGCCCATCGGCCACTGGACGTCCCTGGAGCGCCCCGACAGCTACGCGCGCGTGCCGGCACCAGGCGGCGCGCATGGGTAGCCGCGGGCGGACACGCTCCGGCCACCGTGCGGACACCGGGCTGCCCACCGGGTCCCGGCCGACCGGCGATCCCGTACTGCCGGGCCGGGCCGAGCGGCGCAAGCTGGCCAAGAAGGTCAAGCGGCGCAGGCGGCGTTCGGCGATCAAGGAGATACCCCTCCTCATAGGCGTGGCCCTGCTGATAGCCCTCGTCCTGAAGACCTTCCTGGTGCAGGCCTTCGTGATCCCCTCGGGTTCCATGGAGCAGACGATCCGGATCGGTGACCGGGTCCTGGTCGACAAACTCACACCCTGGTTCGGGTCGAAGCCGGAACGCGGCGACGTCGTCGTCTTCAAGGACCCCGGCAACTGGCTCGAAGAGGAACAGGGCAAGAAGAAGGACGACCCCGTGGTCGTCAAACAGATCAAGGAAGGCCTCACCCAGATCGGTCTGCTGCCCTCCGACAGCGAACGGGACCTGATCAAGCGCGTCGTCGGCGTCGGCGGCGACACCGTGCAGTGCTGCGACAAGAACGACAAGGTCACCGTCAACGGAGTGCCGCTCGACGAGCCGTACATCCACCCCGGGGACAAGCCCTCGGCCTTCGAGTTCAAGGTGAAGGTCCCTAAGGGGCGCCTGTTCATGATGGGCGACCACCGCAGCGACTCGGCCGACTCCCGGTTCCACCGCACCGAGAAGTTCAGCGGCACCGTCGCCGAGGACCAGGTGGTGGGGCGGGCTCTGGTCATCGCCTGGCCCTTCGGCCACTGGCGCAAACTGGAAGAGCCGGACACGTACGCGTCCGTACCCGACGCGCGTGCGGGGTCGGACACCGTCACAGGGGCGTCGCATAGGGTGGCCCCCGGCGATCGATACGGATTGATCCGACTCCCGACCCCTGCGGAACTCCCGCTCGTTATGGGAGTGGTGGGCCTGCATCGCATCTGGGGCAGGCGGCGGCACGGACTGAGGAGTGGATGTGGGGGATTTGGCGGTCGGCGCACGATCCGGACACGAAGGGCCCGAGGAGCGGCCGGGGCGATCCGACGAGCCGGTCGACGAGGCCGTCGCGGACGGTGTGAACCCCGGGAGTGACGCCGTGGGAGGCGACGGCGAGGCGAAGAGCGGGCAGGACGGCAAGCGGCCGAAGAAGCCCCGCTCCTTCTGGAAGGAGCTTCCGCTCCTCATCGGCATCGCCCTCGTCCTGGCCCTGGTCATCAAGACCTTCCTGGTGCAGGCGTTCTCGATCCCCTCGGACTCGATGCAGGACACGCTCCAGCAGGGCGACCGGGTCCTCGTCGACAAGCTGACGCCGTGGTTCGGCTCCGAGCCCGAGCGTGGCGAGGTCGTCGTCTTCCGGGACCCGGGCCACTGGCTCGACGGCGAGCCGACCCCCGACCCGAACGCGGTCCAGCGGGTGCTCGGCTGGGTCGGTCTGATGCCGTCCGCCGACGAGAAGGACCTCATCAAGCGCGTCATCGGCGTCGGCGGCGACACCGTGGAGTGCAAGGGCACCGGACCGGTGAAGGTCAACGGCAAGGCGCTGAACGAGCCGTACGTCTTCCCCGGGAACACCCCGTGCACCGTCGACGACCAGGGCGGCCAGTTCAAGGTCACCGTTCCCAAGGGCAAAATCTGGGTCATGGGTGACCACCGGCAGAACTCGCTGGACTCCCGCTACCACCAGAACCAGCCCGGCGGCGGTGCGGTGCCCGTGGACAACGTCGTGGGCCGCGCCATCGTGATCGCCTGGCCGCCCACCCGCTGGGCGACGCTGCCCAAGCCGGACACCTTCGACCAGCCGGGCATCAACGCGCTCGCCGGTGCGGCCCCGGGCGCCCTCGGGCTCGCCGGTGCGGTGCCGATCGTGCTGTGGCGCAGGCGTCGGCTCACGGTGGCGGCCGCACAGGGCGCGAGGGTTACTGGTGGAGGTACCGACAGGTAGGGTGCCGTCCCAGATCGCCGATCTTCCGCCGTACCCACGGGCGGCGGGGTCGTCTTGAGACGGGGGAGCACCGGGATGAGCAGGACACGTCGTACGGACGAGGGCCGCGGACGGCTCGGCAGCGTGCTGTCGGGTGTCGCCGTGGCCCTCGGCTGTGTGCTCTTCCTCGGCGGGTTTGCCTGGGGCGCCGTCCAGTACCAGCCGTACACCGTCCCGACCGGATCCATGACGCCGACCATCGGCTCCGGTGACCGGGTTCTCGCGCAGCGGATAGACGGCGACGACGTGCGCCGCGGTGATGTCGTCGTCTTCAAGCAGTCGACCTGGGGCGACCTGCCCATGGTCAAGCGCGTGGTCGGCGTCGGCGGCGACAGGATCGCCTGCTGCGAGGACGGCAAGCTGACCGTCAACGGCAAGGAAGTCGCAGAACCGTATCTCCCCGAGGGCAAGGGCGCGTCGGCCACCGGCATCCCCACCACGACCGTCCCCAAGGGCCGCCTCTTCCTGCTCGGCGACGAGCGCAGCGGCTCCCTGGACTCCAGCGTGCACCTGGGCGACGCGGACCACGGCTCGGTGCCGCGCGATGCCGTACAGGCGCGGGTCGACGCGGTGGCCTGGCCCATGGACAAGTTCGGGATGCTCGAACGCCCCGAGGGCTTCGCGGACATGCCGGGCGGCATCTCCCGGCCGGGGCCGCTGCGGATGGTGGTGATCGCGGTGGTGGCCGGCATGGTGCTCGTCCTCGGCGGCGCGGCGTACGGCCCGATCGCCAAGCGGATCGGCCGCAGGCGCGGGACGAGCAGCCCGCGGGAGGCGGCCACCGGTGTCGGATGAGGAAGCCGTGTCGCCCATGACGTCCGAGTCCGGGCGGCCGCTGCGCAGGGTCGCGCGGGTGGTGCTCCTCGACCCGTGCGACCGCATCCTGCTGCTGTACGGCCATGAGCCGGAGGACCCGGCGGACGACTGGTGGTTCACGCCGGGCGGCGGCCTGGAGGGCGACGAGACGCGCGAGCAGGCGGCCCTGCGCGAGCTGCGCGAGGAGACGGGCATCACGGACGTCGAGCTCGGCCCCGTCCTGTGGCAGCGGATCTGCTCCTTCCCGTTCGACGGGCGGCGCTGGGACCAGGACGAGTGGTACTTCCTCGCCCGTACGTCACAGACGGCGACCGCCCCCGAAGGGCTGACGGAGCTGGAACGGCGCAGTGTCGCCGGAGCACGTTGGTGGTCGTGCCGGGAACTGACCGAGGCTCATGAGACGGTGTATCCGACCAGGCTCGCCGAGCTGCTTCGCAGACTGCTCGACGAGGGGCCCCCGAACCGGCCCGAGATCCTCGACACGGAAATCGTGTAGGGGCTCGCGGGGCTGACGCACAATAGGGGGACGCACGGCTGAAGGGGAACATGCCATGAGCGCCGAGGACCTCGAGAAGTACGAGACCGAGATGGAGCTGAAGCTCTACCGGGAGTACCGCGATGTCGTCGGTCTGTTCAAATACGTGATCGAGACCGAACGGCGCTTCTACCTCACCAATGACTACGAGATGCAGGTGCACTCGGTCCAGGGCGAGGTGTTCTTCGAGGTGTCCATGGCGGACGCCTGGGTGTGGGACATGTACAGGCCCGCCCGTTTCGTGAAGCAGGTGCGGGTCCTCACGTTCAAGGACGTGAACATCGAGGAGCTGAACAAGAGCGACCTCGAGCTTCCGGGCGGCTGAGCACCGCCGGGGCGCGGGGGCGTTCACGTTCACTCGGCCGGGTGGCGGAGTTTTCCACAACCGGCGAGTAGTGCACCAAGATCCAATAGGTGCGCGCTGATCCGTGACCGTGGGTGCCGGAGGTGGTGCCCACATGAACGCACGGGGAGCACTCGGGAAGTACGGCGAAGAACTGGCCGCGCGGCGGCTGGTCGAGTCCGGCATGACGGTTCTGGAGCGCAACTGGCGCGCGGGCAGAGCCGGTGAGATCGACATCGTGGCGATGGACGGCGAGGCCCTCGTCGTCTGCGAGGTCAAGACGCGCAGGGCGGGCCTCGCGGGCCTGCCCTTCGAACACCCCATGGCATCCGTCGGCCCGGCCAAGGTGGCACGGCTGCGGCGGCTTGCTGAGCACTGGATCGAGGAGCGCGGAGGACTACCGCCCGGCGGCGTCCGCATCGACCTGGTCGGCGTCGTGGTCCCCCGGCGCGGCGCACCCGTCGTCGAGCACGCGCGAGGGGTGTCCTGATGGGATTCGCGCGTACGTGTTCCGTGGCCCTGGTCGGCGTCGAGGGCGTGGTCGTCGAGGTGCAGGCCGATCTGGAGCCCGGCGTCGCGGCCTTCACGCTGGTGGGACTGCCTGACAAGAGCCTGACCGAGAGCCGCGACAGGGTCAGGGCGGCGGTGGTCAACTCGGGCGGCGAATGGCCCCAGAAGAAGCTCACCGTGGGGCTGAGCCCGGCGTCGGTGCCCAAAGGCGGCAGCGGCTTCGATCTCGCGGTGGCCTGTGCCGTGCTCGGGGCGTCCGAGCGGATCGACCCGAGAGTGCTCGCCGACATCGTGATGATCGGCGAGCTGGGACTCGACGGACGGGTGCGGCCCGTCCGCGGAGTCCTGCCCGCCGTCCTCGCGGCGGCCGACGCGGGGTACGAACAGGTGGTCGTCCCCGAGTGCACCGCCGCCGAAGCCTCCCTCGTGCCGGGCGTCTCGGTCCTCGGCGTACGGAGCCTGCGACAACTCGTCGCGGTCCTCACCGACGAGCCGGTGCCGGACGAGGAACCGGAGGAGGCGGGGCGGCCCGACCCGATGCTCGCCGGGCTCTGCGTGCCGGGCACGGGGGTCGGCACGGGCCTCAGCGGCGCCCTGGACGACGCCCACGCCCTCGACCTGGCCGAGGTCGTGGGGCAGACGTCGGCACGCACCGCCGTGGAGGTGGCCGCGGCCGGATCGCACCACCTCTTCCTCCAGGGACCGCCGGGAGCCGGGAAGACGATGCTCGCGGAGCGGCTGCCCGCCATCCTGCCCCGGCTGTCCCGCGAGGAATCGCTCGAGGTCACTGCCGTGCACTCGGTCGCGGGCATGCTGCCTCCGGGCAGGCCACTGGTGGACGTCGCGCCGTACTGCGCGCCGCACCACTCCGCGACGATGCAGTCGCTGGTGGGCGGCGGCAAGGGGATCGCCAGGCCCGGCGCGGTCTCGCTCGCCCACCGAGGCGTGCTCTTCCTGGACGAGGCACCGGAATTCAGCAGCCAGTCCCTGGACTCCCTGCGCCAGCCCCTCGAATCCGGGCATGTGGTGATCGCACGCAGCGCCGGAGTGGTGCGGCTGCCCGCCAAGTTCCTGATGGTGCTCGCCGCCAACCCCTGTCCCTGCGGTCGGCATACGTTGCTGGGGGACGGCTGCGAGTGCCCCGCGTCCGTCGTCCGCCGGTATCAGGCACGGCTCTCCGGCCCGCTGCTCGACCGCGTCGACCTGAAGGTGGAGGTGGAGCCCGTCACCCGGTCCGAACTGGCGGGGTACGGCACGCCGGGGGAGACCACGCGGACCGTCGCCGACCGGGTCCGTGCCGCGCGTGAGAGAGCGGTCGCCAGGCTGGTCGGCACCGGCTGGCGGACCAACAGCGAGGTCCCGGGGCACGCGCTGCGCACACGCTGGCCCGCGGCACCCGGCGCCCTGGACGCGGCCGAGCTCGACCTGGAGCGCGGCTTCCTGACCGCCCGTGGACTCGACCGCGTCCTGCGGGTGGCGTGGACCGTCGCGGACCTCGCGGGGCACGACAGGCCCTCCGCGCAGGATGTGGCCCTGGCGCTGCAGCTGCGCACCGGAATCGCGCGCGGCGTGCCCATGGCGATCGGATCGGGGACATGACCACCGGATCCGCGCCGGGCGAGGAGCGGCTCGCCCGGGTCGCACTGACGCGGGTGCTCGAACCGGGAGACGCCGTGGCCGGGCGGTGGCTCCGCGAACACGGGGCCGTCGAGGTGCTGCACCGGATCGGCGCGGGCGACGAGCGGCTGCCGGGCGTGACCGGGCGCCGGTGGGAAGGGCTGCGGGCGCGGGCCGCCAGGATACGGCCCGAGCAGGACCTTGAGGTGGCGCGGGGCGTCGGGGCGCGATTCGTGATCCCGGGGGACGGGGAGTGGCCGGTGCCCCTGGACGACCTGGGCGACGCACGGCCGGTCGGGCTCTGGGTGCGCGGACGGCCCTCCCTGCGGTTATGGGCGCTGCGGTCCGTCGCCGTCGTCGGGGCGCGGGCCTGCACGGAGTACGGCGCGCACATGGCGGCGGGGATCGGCGCGGGGCTCGCGGAGCGCGGCTGGGTCGTGGTGTCCGGTGGGGCGTACGGCGTGGATGGCGCCGCGCACCGGGGAGCGCTGGGCGCCGGTGGGGCGACCGTGGCGGTGCTCGCCTGCGGGGTGGACCGGCCCTATCCGCGCGGGCATGCCCAGTTGATCGGGCGGATCGCGGAACAGGGCCTCGTCGTCGGGGAGTTGCCGCCGGGCGATCATCCGACGCCGAGCCGGTTCATCCTGCGGAACAGAGTGATCGCCGCGCTGACCCGGGGCACGGTGGTGGTCGAGGCCGCGTACCGGAGCGGCGCACTCGCCACGGCGCGCGGCGCCCAGGAGTTGGGGCGCTTCACCATGGGGGTGCCGGGGCCCGCGACCAGCGGACTCTCCGCCGGGGTGCATGAACTCCTGCGGGGCGACGGTGTCCTCGTGACCGATGCCGCGGAAGTCGTCGAGCTGGTCGGGGACATGGGCGAGCTGGCGCCGGAGCGGCGGGGCCCCGTCGTGCCGCGCGATCTGCTCGCCCCGGGAGCGGCGAGGGTGCTGGCCGCGCTGCCCGCGCAGGGGTGCACGGTGGCATGCGACATCGCTCGTGGCGCGGGGACGACCGAGGACGACGCCGTAAGTCGACTGTACGAGCTTCGCTCTCTCGGGTTCGTCGAACGACACGGCGATGGCTGGCAGTTGACACGCCAGGCGTTTCTGTCCGTCTCCAGCGCCGGAGGTGAATCGTGACCGAGCGTGTTCCACCGGACGGATGACACCCGACGACCTTGGGAAATCGTGCAGTTGACAGTCCGGAATCGTCACGCAGCGCGATGAAATCGACTGCTTGGCACACCCAGCGGAACGTATCTGCGCACGCAGGATCCCATAGTCTTCGCACACTGCGACACTTCAGTCACGCTACGCTCACAAGGATTCCGACGCGGACAGGCGAACCAGACGGACAACCTCATTCACTTCACGCAAGCTCCCCACCGCACCGAACCGAGCGGCGCCGACGAATCCGGCGACTCGCGCGACCGCGACCTCACCGACCGACGCAACCTCAACAGTTCACGGCAGAACGGCTCAAGGCGACGAATGCCCCAGCACACCTCAGGGTCCGACCGGGCAGCGGTTCCCCCCGCTGCCCGTAGCGGGGAGCGGGAGCGGCCCCCCGCTCCCTCGTCGCTGGACGAGTTGTGGCGGTCGTACAAGGAGACCGGGGACGGGCGGCTGCGGGAGCAGCTGATCCTGCACTACTCGCCGCTGGTGAAGTACGTCGCGGGACGGGTGAGCGTGGGGCTGCCGCCCAATGTGGAGCAGGCCGACTTCGTCTCGTCGGGGGTGTTCGGGCTCATCGACGCCATCGAGAAGTTCGACATCGAGCGGTCCATCAAGTTCGAGACCTATGCGATCACCCGCATTCGCGGGGCGATGATCGACGAACTGCGGGCGCTCGACTGGATCCCGCGTTCCGTGCGGCAGAAGGCACGCAATGTCGAGCGGGCCTACGCCACCCTGGAGGCCCAGCTCCGCAGGACGCCTTCGGAGAGCGAGGTCGCCTCGGAGATGGGGATCGCGCTGGAGGAACTGCACGCCGTTTTCAGCCAGTTGTCGCTCGCCAACGTGGTGGCGCTGGAGGAGCTGCTGCACGTCGGCGGCGACGGCGGCGACCGGCTGAGCCTCATGGACACCCTTGAGGACCACGCGGCCGACAACCCCGTGGAGGTCGCGGAGGACCGGGAGCTGCGCAGGCTCCTCGCGCGGGCGATCAACACGCTGCCGGAGCGGGAGAAGACCGTCGTGACGCTCTACTACTACGAGGGGCTCACGCTCGCCGAGATCGGTCATGTGCTGGGTGTGACCGAGAGCCGGGTGAGCCAGATCCACACCAAGTCGGTGCTGCAATTGCGGGCGAAGCTGGCGAGTTTTGGGCGCTGAGTGCGCTGAATCGTCCCTGCCCAGCGGGGTGTGAGCGGGGAGTCACTCCCGCGCGGGGCGTCCCGTCCGTAAAGTGGAGCTGTGCCAAGGATTCGAGCGGCCTCTGTGGCCGAGCACCGGTCGATGCAGCGCGGCGCCCTGCTGGACGCTGCGCGATCCCTGCTGTCCGAAGGCGGTACGGAGGCGTTGACCTTCCCCGCCCTCGCCGAGCGCACCGGGCTCGCCCGGTCGTCCGTGTACGAGTACTTCCGGTCACGGGCCGCCGTGGTGGAAGAGCTGTGCGAGGTCGACTTTCCCGTCTGGGCCGCGGAGGTTTCCGCGGCGATGGAGGGAGCGGAATCGGCAGAGGGCAAGGTCGAGGCGTATGTGCGTCGGCAGCTGGCGCTGGTCGGGGACCGGCGTCACCGTGCGGTTGTGGCCATCTCCGCGAGTGAACTCGACGCCGGTGCCCGCGAGAAGATCCGGGCCGCGCACGGCGGGCTCATCGCGATGATCGTCGAGGCGCTCGAGGCCCTGGGGCACGAGCAGCCCCGGCTCGCGGCGATGCTGCTGCAGGGCGTCGTGGACGCGGCCGTGCGGCGGATCGAGCTCGGTGCCGCGGAGGATCCGTCGGCCATCACCGAGGCGGCCGTCGCCATGGCCCTGCGGGGCGTGCGGGGCTGAGACCCCGCTCATCGGCCGCGCGGCGTCAGCGGCAGCAGTCGTGAGGGCCCCCGGCGCAGCAGCCACGGGGGCAGCAGGGTCAGCGGGTTGAGGTAGGTCCCGGCTCTGCGCAGGCCCCAGTGCAGGCAGCTGTCGGGGCAGTGGCCCGTCGGGGATTCCAGGACGCCCACCGGGTCGCCCGCGTCCACCTCGGCGCCCTTCTTCAGCGTGGCCCGCACCGGTTCGTACGTCGTACGCAGGGGCGGATCCCCGGCGCCGTCCAGCTCCACCGAGATCACGCCGCGGCCCGCCACGCGTCCGGCGAAGGAGATCCGGCCCGGGGCGACCGCCCGTACCGGGGTGCCCTCGGGGGCGGCGAGGTCCACGCCGCGGTGGCCCGCCGCGTACGGCGTTGCAGGCGGGTCCCAGCCTCGTACGACCGGAGGGTGGGTGCCCACCGGCCAGGTCGTGGCCGTCGGTGTCGTGTCCGGCGGTGGGGCAGGGGGCGGGGGCAGGAAGGTCGCGAGCAGGGCCGCCAGCGTCGGCAGCAGCAGTTCCGGGCGCGGGGGAGACATGGGAGAACCGTCCCGTGCCGGGCGGCGCCGTGGGGATCTTGGTCGGGATCTGTGGGTTACCGGCCGGTTGTGGACAGTCCCGTCACCCGGACGGGGACGGCGCCGCCCCCCGGCGCACGCCCGGACACCCGGCGCACGCCCGGTCGCGGATACCCGAGGAACGGGGCTCGGACGCTCCTGGGCAGCGGCGTCACCCGGTACCTCGCGGGTCCCGTACACTTCTTGTGGCGATCCGGGTCACCGGGTCGACTTCGCACGCCCCAACATCAGGCCATGAAACAGCCGGTGTCAGCGCCCCTCGGTCCCTAGTGGCAAGGCGCAACGCGGGCGTCAGGCGCGAGTGCCGTCCGGCACACGCGGCACAACCGAGAAACTCAAGGAGAACGGCCATGGCCGTCGTCACGATGCGGGAGCTGCTGGAAAGCGGCGTCCACTTCGGTCACCAGACCCGTCGCTGGAACCCGAAGATGAAGCGCTTCATCTTCACCGAGCGCAACGGCATCTACATCATCGACCTGCTCCAGTCGCTGTCGTACATCGACCGCGCCTACGAGTTCGTCAAGGAGACCGTCGCCCACGGCGGCACGGTCATGTTCGTCGGCACGAAGAAGCAGGCGCAGGAGGCGATCGCCGAGCAGGCGACCCGCGTCGGCATGCCCTACGTCAACCAGCGCTGGCTGGGCGGCATGCTCACCAACTTCTCGACCGTCTACAAGCGTCTGCAGCGCCTCAAGGAGCTCGAGCAGATCGACTTCGAGGACGTCGCCGCGTCGGGCCTCACCAAGAAGGAGCTTCTCGTGCTCTCGCGCGAGAAGGCCAAGCTGGAGAAGACCCTCGGTGGTATCCGCGAGATGCAGAAGGTGCCCAGCGCCGTCTGGATCGTGGACACCAAGAAGGAGCACATCGCGGTCGGCGAGGCCCGGAAGCTCAACATCCCGGTCGTCGCCATCCTCGACACCAACTGCGACCCCGACGAGGTCGACTACAAGATCCCGGGCAACGACGACGCGATCCGCTCCGTCACCCTGCTCACCCGCGTGATCGCCGACGCCGTCGCCGAGGGCCTCATCGCCCGTTCCGGCGTTGCCGCCGGTGACTCGAAGCCGGGCGAGAAGGCCCAGGGCGAGCCGCTGGCCGAGTGGGAGCGCGACCTGCTCGAGGGCGAGAAGAAGGCCGACGAGGCCCCCAAGGCTGACGAGGCCGCCGAGGCCCCCAAGGCCGAGGACAAGCCGGCCGAGGCCGCTGCCGAGGCGCCCGCCGCCGAGGCTCCGGCCGCCGAGGCCCCGGCCGCGGACGCCGAGCAGGCCTGACCCTCACAGGTTCGGTAGTTGACGGCGGGGGCCCGATCGGCCCCCGCCGTTCACCCGTAGACCTTCGTAGATCTTTCAGACTTCGAGAGAGAATTTTCGATCATGGCGAACTACACCGCCGCCGACGTCAAGAAGCTCCGTGAGCTCACGGGCGCCGGCATGATGGACTGCAAGAAGGCGCTCGACGAGGCCGAGGGTGATGTCGACAAGGCCGTGGAGGCCCTGCGCATCAAGGGCCAGAAGGGCGTCGCCAAGCGCGAGGGCCGCTCCGCCGAGAACGGCGCCGTGGTCTCCCTCATCGCCGACGACAACACCTCCGGTGTCATCGTCGAGCTGAAGTGCGAGACGGACTTCGTCGCCAAGGGTGAGAAGTTCCAGGCCGTGGCGAACAACCTCGCCGCCCACGTCGCCAAGACCTCCCCGGCCGACCTCGAGGCGCTGCTCGCGTCCGAGATCGAGGCCGGCAAGACCGTCCAGGCGTACGTCGACGAGGCCAACGCCAACCTCGGCGAGAAGATCGTCCTCGACCGCTTCGCGCAGTTCTCCGGCGCCTACGTCGCCGCGTACATGCACCGCACGATGCCCGACCTGCCCCCGCAGATCGGTGTCCTCGTCGAGCTGGACAAGGCCGACGCCGACCTCGCCAAGGGTGTCGCGCAGCACATCGCCGCCTTCGCGCCGAAGTACCTCTCCAAGGAGGACGTGCCGGCCGAGGTCGTCGAGTCCGAGCGCCGCGTCGCCGAGGAGACCACCCGCGCCGAGGGCAAGCCCGAGGCCGCGCTGCCGAAGATCGTCGAGGGTCGCGTCAACGGCTTCTTCAAGGAGGCCACCCTCCTCGGCCAGCCGTACGCGCTGGACAACAAGAAGTCGGTCGAGAAGGTTCTCGCCGAGGCCGGTGTCACCCTGAAGCGCTTCTCGCGCATCAAGGTCGGCATCTGAGTCCGTACCGCGATCGACGGTAGACCCCGCTAGGGTCGACAGCGGTCGCCCGCGCACGGCACCTCGTGCGTGACGTACGACCGCAGGATCTGACGAGGAGGCCATTGCCGAGCATGGGATGCGAACAACACCCCGCCGGCAGTGGCCTTCTTCGTATGTGTGCCAAGTAAGAGATAGCGAGAACCACATGACCACCAAGGCCGACTCTAAGAGTGACGACGGCAAAGTTGCCGGGCGTTTCCTCCTGAAGCTCTCCGGCGAGGCGTTCGCCGGTGGGGGCGGCCTCGGTGTCGACCCCGACGTGGTGCACGCCATCGCGCGTGAGATCGCCGCCGTCGTCCGCGACGGCGCCCAGATCGCCGTCGTCATCGGCGGCGGCAACTTCTTCCGCGGTGCCGAGCTCCAGCAGCGCGGCATGGACCGGGCCCGTTCCGACTACATGGGCATGCTCGGCACGGTCATGAACTGCCTCGCCCTGCAGGACTTCCTGGAGAAGGAAGGCATCGACTGCCGCGTCCAGACCGCCATCACCATGGGGCAGGTCGCGGAGCCGTACATCCCGCTGCGCGCCGTGCGTCACCTGGAGAAGGGCCGTGTGGTCATCTTCGGTGCGGGCATGGGCATGCCGTACTTCTCCACCGACACCACCGCAGCGCAGCGAGCCCTGGAGATCGACGCCGAGGCGCTGCTCATGGGCAAGAACGGCGTGGACGGCGTCTATGACTCCGACCCGAAGACCAACCCCGACGCGGTGAAGTTCGACGCGCTCGGCTACGGCGAGGTCATCACCCGCGACCTCAAGGTCGCCGACATGACCGCGATCACGCTGTGCCGGGACAACAAACTGCCCATCCTCGTCTTCGAGCTGCTCTCCGAAGGCAATATCGCCCGTGCCGTCAAGGGTGAGAAGATCGGCACACTCGTGGGCGACCAGGGAAACCGGGCCTGACCCCAGGGACCTGGGCCAGTCTCAAGGGACGTGCGCGAGACGCCCCTTGAGGGGATGGACAAAGCCCTGCCGGTCGGACACCGTGCAGGAAAGAGACGCGACGCAGCCGGCCGCCCCCGTGCAATGCCGGGCCTACTCAAGACACGCAGGAGCAAGTGGTGATCGAAGAGACCCTCCTCGAGGCCGAGGAGAAGATGGAGAAGGCCGTCGTGGTCGCCAAGGAGGACTTCGCCGCGATCCGCACCGGCCGTGCGCACCCGGCGATGTTCAACAAGATCGTGGCTGACTACTACGGCGCGCTGACGCCGATCAACCAGCTGGCCTCGTTCTCGGTGCCGGAGCCGCGGATGGCCGTGGTGACCCCGTTCGACAAGAGCGCGCTGCGCAACATCGAGCAGGCGATCCGCGACTCCGACCTCGGCGTCAACCCGAGCAACGACGGCAACATCATCCGTGTGACGTTCCCCGAGCTCACCGAAGAGCGCCGCCGCGAGTACATCAAGGTCGCCAAGGCCAAGGCCGAGGACTCGAAGGTGTCGATCCGCTCGATCCGCCGCAAGGCCAAGGACGCCCTCGACAAGCTCGTCAAGGACAAGGAGTCCGGCGAGGACGAGGTGCGCCGCGCCGAGAAGGAGCTCGACGACACCACCGCGAAGTACGTCGCACAGGTGGACGAGCTGCTCAAGCACAAGGAAGCCGAGCTGCTCGAGGTCTGACCGAGGTCTGATCGAGGCTGATCGAAGTCTGAGGAATCAGGAAAGCGATCCGTGAACGACTCTTCCTGGGGGGCGCCGCCCAGAGCCGGGTATTGGGGGCCGCCCGACCAGGGGCCTGCTCAGGGGGCGACCCCCGCAGGTCCCGCGTACGATGCGCAGGACGCGCTGTTTCCGTCTGAGACGCAGCCCATGCCCATCGTGCCCGAGGTACCCGTGAGCGGCGGAGACCAGGACGACGACCGGGGGGCCACTCGGATGGGCGGCCCCCTGTTCCGTGACGAGCCTCCGCAGGAGCCCATGCCCAGCGCACCACAGCCCGCCCCGGCAGCACCGCAGAAGAAGAGCGCGGGCCGCGACCTCGGGGCGGCCATAGGAGTCGGTGTGGCACTCGGCGCGGTGATCATCGCGTCGCTGTTCATCGTGAAGGCCGTCTTCGTCGGCGTCATAGCGGTCGCCGTCGTAGTCGGTCTTTGGGAGCTCACCTCCCGGCTCGAGGAGCGCAAGGGCATCAAGGCTCCGCTGGTGCCGCTCGCGGTCGGCGGCGCGGCGATGGTCGTCGCCGGCTATGTCCGCGGCGCCGAGGGCGCCTGGGTGGCGATGGCGCTCACCGCGCTCGCCGTCCTGGTGTGGCGCATGACCGAGCCGCCCGAGGGCTATCTGAAGGACGTCACGGCGGGGGTCTTCGCGGCCTTCTACGTCCCGTTCCTCGCGACCTTCGTGGCGCTGATGCTCACCGCGGACGACGGTGCGCAGCGGGTGCTCACGTTCCTGCTCCTGACCGTGGTCAGCGACACCGGGGCGTATGCGATCGGCTGGCGCTTCGGCAAGCACAAGCTGGCCCCGCGCATCAGCCCCGGCAAGACCCGCGAGGGCCTGGTCGGCGCGGTCACCTTCGCGATGGCCGCGGGTGCACTGTGCATGCAGTTCATGATCGACGACGGGACCTGGTGGCAGGGCCTGCTGCTCGGCCTCGCGGTCGCAGCCAGCGCCACGCTCGGTGACCTCGGCGAGTCGATGATCAAGCGGGACCTCGGGATCAAGGACATGGGCACGCTGCTGCCGGGCCACGGCGGGATCATGGACCGGCTCGACTCCCTGCTGCCGACCGCTCCGGTGGTCTGGCTGCTGCTCGTGGTCTTCGTCGGCTCCGGCTGAGCCGGGTCCGTCCCGCGGATCTTGTACGGGCCCCCTTCCTGCACCGGGAGGGGGCCCGTTGTCGTAGAGTCCCGGCCATGGGGCGGGCACGAGTGGAGAAGGACGGCACCTACCACGGGGATCTGCCGTGCAAGTGGTGCGAGACGCTGATAGGGCAGGGCGGGCGGCGCAGGCCGCGCCTGTACTGCCGGACGTCGCACCGCTGGAAGACCTACGGATCCCGGGTGGCCGTGGTGATCGGCGGGGTCTTCGGCTGAGGCCCGGGATCTTGACCTGAGACGGGGGTCGACGGGGGCCGGCCGGGCGGCATTTTCGGCCGCGAGAGGCATGGGCGTGCATCTGCGACACTAGTAGAGCCATGCCTAAGCCCGGAGAACTCACTTTCGTCGCCCCCCGCGGAGCCAAGAAGCCGCCGCGGCACCTCGCCGACCTCACGCCCGCAGAGCGCAAGGAGGCGGTTGCCGCCATCGGCGAGAAGCCGTTTCGCGCCAAGCAGCTGTCGCAGCACTACTTCGCGCGGTACGCGCACGACCCGGCGGAGTGGACCGACATCCCCGCCGGTGCGCGCGAGAAGCTCCGGGAGGCGCTGCTGCCGGATCTGATGTCCGTGGTGCGGCACATCAGCTGTGACGACGACACCACCCGCAAGACGCTCTGGCGGCTCTTCGACGGGACGCTCGTGGAGTCGGTGCTCATGCGGTACCCGGACCGGGTGACCATGTGCATCAGCTCCCAGGCGGGCTGTGGCATGAACTGTCCGTTCTGTGCCACGGGACAGGCCGGGCTCGACCGGAACCTGTCGACCGGTGAGATCGTGCACCAGATCGTGGACGGCATGCGGGCGCTCCGCGACGGCGAGATCCCGGGCGGCCCCGCGCGGCTTTCCAACATCGTCTTCATGGGCATGGGCGAGCCGCTCGCCAACTACAAGCGGGTCGTCGGCGCCATCCGTGCGCTGACCGACCCGGAGCCGGACGGTCTCGGGCTCTCGCAGCGCGGGATCACGGTGTCGACGGTGGGGCTCGTGCCCGCCATCCACCGGTTCTCGGACGAGGGCTTCAAGTGCCGCCTCGCGATCTCGCTGCACGCGCCGGACGACGAGCTGCGCGACACCCTCGTACCGGTCAATACGCGGTGGCAGGTGCGGGAGGTGCTCGACGCGGGGTGGGAGTACGCCGCGAAGTCGGGGCGTCGCCTCTCCATCGAGTACGCGCTGATCCGGGACATCAACGACCAGGCGTGGCGTGGTGACCGGCTCGGGCGGCTACTCAAGGGCAAGCCGGTGCACGTCAATCTCATTCCGCTGAACCCGACGCCGGGCTCGAAGTGGACGGCGTCGCGGCCCGAGGACGAGAAGGCGTTCGTGGAGGCCATCGCCGCCCATGGGGTGCCGGTGACCATCCGGGACACCCGTGGCCAGGAGATCGACGGAGCGTGCGGCCAGCTCGCCGCGTCCGAGCGGTAGGCCGAGGGGTAGTCTGGCGGGCGTACGTCCTCGTACACACATCTGCATATTCCGACAGGGGAGCGCCACAGCGCTGAGAGTGCGGCACCTTGGACAGGTGGGCCGCAGACCCTCTGAACCTCGCCCAGGTCATTCTGGGTAGGAAGTTCGGTCATTACTCAAGCTGTTGCGCCCTGCACGCGGATCGCTCGGTCCGCGCGCAGGGCCGCGTCTTCTCCTGGTCACCCAGGAGGAAGTTCCAGTGAGCACCACCAAGAAGGTCACGTTCACCGCCGTCGCGGTGGGCATCGGGCTCGTCGCGGTCTCCGCGTGCGGCAGCTCCGACAGCGGGTCGGGGAAGACCGACTCCAAGAACGTCACGCTCGTCAGCCACGACTCCTTCAACGTCTCCAAGGACGTACTGAAGGACTTCGAGAAGCGCTCCGGATACAAGGTCAACGTCCTCAAGGACGGTGACGCGGGCGCCGCGGTGAACAAGGCGATCCTGTCCAAGGACAACCCGCAGGGCGATGTCTTCTTCGGCGTCGACAACACCCTGCTCTCGCGCGCGCTCGACAACGGGCTCTTCCAGTCGTACGAGGCCAAGGGCTCGGACAAGATCAAGCCCGAGTTCCGGGTCGACCAGGACAAGCACCGGGTCACGCCCGTCGACAGCGGTGACATCTGCGTCAACTACGACAAGAAGTACTTCGCCGACAAGAAGCTGGCGCCGCCGAAGTCCTTCGACGACCTGGTCAAGCCCGCGTACAAGGACCTGCTCGTCACCGAGAACGCCTCGACCTCGTCGCCCGGGCTCGGCTTCCTGCTCGGCACCGCCGCCAAGTACGGCGACGACGGCTGGCAGGACTACTGGAAGAAGCTCAAGGCCAACGGCGTCAAGGTCGTCGACGGCTGGGAGCAGGCCTACAACGAGGAGTTCTCCGGGTCCTCCGGCGGCAAGAAGGCCAAGGGCGACCGGCCGCTCGTCGTGTCGTACGCCTCGTCCCCGCCCGTCGAGGTCCTCTACGCCAAGCCGCAGCCCAAGCAGGCGCCGACCGGCGTCGCGACCGGCACCTGCTTCCGGCAGGTCGAGTACGCGGGCCTGCTCAGCAACGCCAAGAACGAGAAGGGCGGCAAGGCGCTCCTCGACTTCCTCGCGGGCAAGGAGTTCCAGGAGGACATGCCGCTGAACATGTTCGTGAACCCGGTGCGCGAGGGCACCAAGCTGCCCGAGCTGTTCACCGAGCACGGTGTGACGGTCGACAAGCCCGAGACCATGGCCCCCAAGAAGATCGCCGACAACCGTGAGCCGTGGATCAAGTCGTGGACCTCGCTCGTACTGAAGTAGCCAAGGCCCGCTCCCGCGCGGGACTGAGCAGGGGAAGCGCGGCGCGGCTCGGTCTGATGGCCGTGCCCGTCGCGTTCTTCGCGCTCTTCTTCGCCTATCCGGTCACGGCGATCGTCGCGCGCGGGCTGCACATCGACGGGGTCTGGCAGTTCGGGCGGATCGCGGACGTGCTCGGGCAGTCCGACATCCGGCACGTGCTGTGGTTCACCACCTGGCAGGCGCTCGCGTCGACCGCGCTCACGCTGTTGATCGCGCTCCCCGGCGCGTATGTCTTCGCGCGCTTCGACTTCCCGGGCAAGCAGGTCCTCCGGGCCGTCGTCACGGTGCCGTTCGTGCTGCCGACCGTCGTCGTCGGGACGGCCTTCCTCGCGCTGCTCGGGCGGGGCGGGCTGCTCGACGAGCTGTGGGGCGTGCGCCTGGACACCACGGTGTGGGCGATCCTGCTCGCGCACGTCTTCTTCAACTACGCGGTCGTCGTACGGACGGTGGGCGGCCTCTGGTCGCAGCTCGACCCGCGGCAGGAGGAGGCCGCGCGGATGCTCGGGGCCTCCCGGTTCCGTGCCTGGCGGACGGTGACGCTGCCCGCGCTCGGCCCTGCGGTGGCCGCGGCCGCGCTCATGGTCTTCCTCTTCACCTTCACCTCGTTCGGTGTCGTGCAGATCCTCGGAGGGCCCGCGTACTCCACGCTCGAAGTGGAGATCTACCGGCAGACCGCACAGCTGCTCGACCTGCCGACGGCCGCCGTCCTGACCCTGGTGCAGTTCGCGGCGGTGGGGCTGATCCTCGCGATCCACGCGTGGACGGTGCGGCGGCGCGAGAGCGCGCTGAAGCTGGTCGACGCCTCGACGGTGGCGCGGCGGCCGCGCGGGGCGGGGCAGTGGACGCTGCTCGGCCTGGTCATGGCGACGGTCGTCGTACTGATCCTGCTGCCGCTCGGGGTGCTGATCCAGCGCTCCTTCGGAGGCGCCGCCGGTCCCGAGGGCTTCGGATTCGCGTACTACAAGGAGCTGACCTCGGCGGAGGGCGGCGCCTTCCTGGTGCCGCCGATCGAGGCGGTCTGGAATTCGCTGCAGTACGCGGTCGTGGCCACGGCCATCGCGGTCGTCATCGGCGGGCTTGCCGCGGCCGCGCTCACCCGGCGCGCGGGACGTCTGGTCCGGGGGTTCGACGCGCTGCTCATGCTGCCGCTCGGGGTGTCCGCGGTGACCGTGGGCTTCGGGTTCCTGATCACGCTCGACAAGCCGCCGCTCGATCTGCGGTCCTCCTGGATCCTGGTGCCGCTCGCGCAGGCGCTGGTGGGCGTGCCCTTCGTCGTCCGCACCATGCTGCCCGTCCTGCGCGCGGTGGACGGACGGCTGCGCGAGGCGGCGGCCGTGCTCGGGGCGTCGCCGCTGCGGGCCTGGCGGGAGGTGGACCTGCCGATGGTGCGGCGGGCGCTGCTCATCGCCGCCGGGTTCGCGTTCGCCGTGTCGCTCGGCGAGTTCGGGGCGACCGTCTTCATCGCGCGGCCCGACAACCCGACGCTTCCGGTCGCCGTGGCGCGGCTGCTCGGGCGGGCCGGTGACCTCAACTACGGGCAGGCGATGGCCCTTTCGACGATTCTCATGGTGGTGTGCGCGGTGTCGCTGCTGCTCCTGGAACGCATCCGCACCGACCGCACCACGGGGGAGTTCTGATGACGACCGCCTTGCTGAGCCTGCGCGACGCGACGGTGCGGTTCGGGGCGCGGGCCGTGCTCGACGCCGTCGACCTCGATGTCGCCCCGCACGAGATCGTGTGCGTGCTCGGGCCGAGCGGCAGCGGCAAGTCGACGCTGCTGCGGGCGGTCGCCGGGCTGCAGGGGCTCGACGCGGGACGGGTGCTGCTCGACGGGCAGGACCAGAGCGGGGTGCCCGCGCACAAGCGGGGCGTCGGCCTGATGTTCCAGGACCATCAGCTCTTCCCGCAGCGCGATGTGGCGGGCAACGTCGCCTTCGGTCTTCGTATGCACGGTGCGTCGCGCGGTGAACAGGCCGACCGGGTCGCCGAGTTGCTGGAGCTCGTCGGGCTGCCGAAGGCGCAGCGGCGTGCGGTGGCCGCGCTGTCCGGCGGCGAACAGCAGCGGGTGGCCCTCGCGCGGGCGCTGGCTCCGCGGCCCCGGCTGCTGATGCTGGACGAGCCGCTCGGGCAGCTCGACCGCTCGCTCAGGGAGCGGCTCGTCGTCGAACTCCGGGAACTCTTCGACGAGTTGGGTACGACCGTGCTGGCCGTCACGCACGACCAGGGCGAGGCCTTCGCGCTCGCCGACCGCGTCGTCGTGATGCGGGACGGGCGGATCGCCCAGTCCGGCACGCCGCTTGAAGTGTGGCAGCACCCCGCGGACGAGTTCGTGGCGCGGTTCCTCGGTTTCGACAACATCGTCGGGGCGACCGTGTCGGGCGGCGGCGCGGACACGGTGTGGGGCAAGGTCCCGGTGCCCGACGGCACCCCGGCGGGGCGGCACAGGATCCTGGTGCGCCCGGCCGGTGTGCGGCTCGTCCCCGCCGACGAGGGGCTGCCGTGCGCGGTGACCGCGCGCACCTTCCGCGGCACGCATGTCGCCGTGCATCTGCAGCCGAAGGAAGGGCCGCGTCTGGAGGCGGCGTGCGCGCTGCGTCGGGCGCCCGCTGTGGGGGAGGCGGTCGGGGTCGTTTTCGACGCGGACGACGTGGTGGTGCTCGCCGGGGAGGCGGGGCGAAACACAGGTGCCGCCCCGGCGAAGTCGATCTAAGGTTCGATTCATGACGACACTGAGCCATGATCGGTACTGCGACGAAGTCACCCACCAGCTCGACCTGCTGAGGACCACGCTGGCCGGAGCCGACCTCTCCGTCACCGTGCCGACCTGCCCCGACTGGACGCTGGGGCAGCTCGCCCGGCACATGGGCGGGGCGGTGCGCTGGAGCGGGCACCTCGTGGCGACCCGCGCCGAGCGGAACGTCGCCGACGAGGCCGTGCCGAACGCGACGGGCCCCGAGGGCGACGACCCGGCCGCCCTCGACGACTGGCTCGCCGGGACCGCCGAGTTCGGCGCGCGCACCTTCCGCGACGCCGGTGCCGGGGCCGCGGTGTGGTCGTGGACCGAGGACCACACCGCGGGATTCTGGGCGCGGCGCATGACGCACGAACTGGCGATCCACCGTGCGGACGCCGCGATCGCCGCCGGGGTCGCGTACGAGGTCGCGCCGGAGGTGGCGGCCGACGCGATCGACGAATGGCTGGAGATCGTCCAGTTCGTGCAGCGCGTCTCTCCCGAGGACAGCGCGTCCGAGCTGAAGGGCGCGGGACGCAGCATCCATCTGCACGCCACCGACGCGCCCGCCGGCCTCGACGCCGAGTGGCTCATCGAGTTCGGCGACGACGGGTTCACCTGGCGGCGCGGGCACGCGAAGGCGACGGTCGCGCTGCGCGGGCCGCTCACCGAGGTGCTGCTCGCCTTCTACCGGCGGCGGCCGCTGGACGCCGGTGGCGTGGAGGTCCTGGGGGAGCGGGAGTTGCTCGACTTCTGGCTGGAGCGCGCGACGTTCGGCTGAGGTCAGCCCGGTGCCGAGGGCCTGACGAGCCCCAACTCGTACGCCAGGATCACCGCCTGCGCCCGGTCGCGCAGTTCCATCTTGGTGAAGAGGCGGTTGATGTGCGTCTTCACGGTGTGGTCGGTGATGGTCAGGCGGTCCCCGATCTCCGCGTTCGACAGGCCCTGCGCGATGAGGACGAGCACCTCGGCCTCGCGGGCCGTCAGGCCGTCGATGTCCCGTGCCGGGGGTACGGCGGCCCGCTGGCGCGCGAACTCGGCGACGAGGCGCTGGGTGATCTCGGGCGAGAGGAGCGCGTTGCCCGCCGCCACGACCCGTACGGCGTGCAGGAGTTCGGGGAACGTGCAGTCCTTGAGCAGGAACCCGGAGGCTCCGGCGGCCAGCGCCTCGTACACGTACTCGTCGAGCCCGAAGGTCGTCAGGATCAGCGCCCTCGTCGTGCCGCCGGACGCGGCGAGGATCTCACGGGCCGCGTCGATGCCGTTCTTGTGGGGCATGCGGATGTCGAGGAGGACCAGGTCGGGGCGGTGCTCGGCGGCGATCCTGACGGCCTCGGCGCCGTCCTCGGCCTCGGCGATCACCTCGATGTCGTCCTGGGTGTTGAGGAGGTTCACGAATCCGGTGCGGACGACGGCCTGGTCGTCGGCCACGAGGGTTCTGATCACGCGGGTCCCGTTCTGGTGCGGTGCGCTCCATGTGTGCGGCGCGTCAAAGGGTGTGGTCACCACGGCAGTTCCGCCTCCACCGTGAAGCCGCCGGTGCGGCCCGCGCCCGCGGTGAGGCTGCCGCCGACCAGGGCCGCGCGCTCGCGCATGCCGGTCAGGCCGTGGCCGCGCGACGAGCCGCCGTCCGGCGGGCCGGGTCCGTCGTTGGCCACGCGGAGCGTCAACCGGTCCTTGCGGTAGCCGAGTTCGACCACGGCGTGGGCGCCCGGCGCGTGCTTGCGGGTGTTGGTCAGGGACTCCTGCACGATGCGGTACGCCGAGAGTTCCCAGGCCGCGGCGAGCGGCACCCGGTCACCGGTGACGCGCAGTTCGGCGCTGCCGCCCACCGCCCGGTGCTGTTCGAGGAGTTCGCCGAGCCGGTCGAGGGTGGGTTGCGGGGCGGTCGCCGCGGTCTCCTGAGCGGTGCACTGGGGGGTGCGCAGGACGCCGAGGAGACGGCGCAGTTCGGCCATCGAGTCACGGGCCGTGCCCGCGATCTGCTGGAAGCCGTCGCGGGCCTGCGGGGTGAGGCCCGGTGTCGTGTACGTGGCGCTCTCCGCCTGCACGGCGATCATCGACACCGAGTGCGAGACGATGTCGTGCAGCTCGCGGGCGATCGCCGCCCGCTCCGCCGCCGCGGCATGCCGCCGCTCCATCGCGATCAACTGGGCCTGGGCGAGCGCCCGTTCGTGCCGTGTCTCCTCACGGGCGCGCACCGCGTCGCCCATGCTGACCGCGCCGAGGATCACCGCGGAGAGCCCGAACGCCTCGGCGAACAGGCCCAGCGAGCCCGCGTTGCCGAGTGCGGGCACATCGGGGAGGCGGTCGTCGCGGGCCCAGCTCAGGATGTGCCACAGGTTGGTCGCGAGCGCGCCGAGCGTGCCGCCGGCCACCAGCAGCGCCGGGTGCAGGACGCGGTGGCGGCCGAGGACGTAGCAGCCGATGAGGCCACTGATCATCACGGCGATCGACAGGGACGTGTCGGCACCGAAGCTGAGCAGCCCGGCGGCGACGGTCACCAGGGCGACCGGCGGGAAGGCCCTGCGCCACATCAGGGAGGCCGTGGAGACCAGGATCGCGGTCGCGTTGGTCACCGAGCCGGGGAACGCCATGAGTTCGGCGGCCGCCCCCGCGGTCAGGGCCGCGCCGGTGATCCACGGGTAGGCGGGGGCGGCGGCCAGGGCGCGCAGGCGCCGCCGCAGGGCGGTCGGCCGTCGCGGGGCGGCTGGTGCAAGCGGGGTGGCTGGTGCCAGTGGGGCGGCCGGGGCCCGCCGGGCGGTCGGCTCCGGCACGGTGGTCGGTTCCGGCGAGGCGGTCGGTTCCGGCGGGGTGGTCGTGCTCATGGACCCGATTCTTCCGGCCCTGCCGGGGCGGCTGCGTCGGCGTCAGGGTGGAGGCGGTCGGCGGATGTCATGCCACGGGTTGACGTGCGGGTCCGGAGCCTCGGGTGACGCCCGGTGCGCCGCCGCTTCCTAGCGTGGGGTCATGCCTCGCACCCTTGTCGTCACCAATGACTTCCCGCCCCGGCAGGGCGGCATCGAGACCTTCGTGGACCTGCTCGTACGACGCTTTCCGCCCGGCTCGGCCGTCGTGTACACCTCCGCCGAGCCCGGCGACACGGCGTACGACCGGACGTTCCCCCACCCCGTCGTACGCGACAGGGCGCGCACCCTGCTGCCCACCCGCCGCACCGGGGAGCGTGCCGTGGCCCTCGCCCGGCGGTACGGCTGCGACCGCGTCTGGTTCGGGGCCGCGGCGCCGCTCGGGCTGCTCGCCGGGCGGCTGCGGCGTGAGGCGTCGGTGCGGACGGTGGTCGCCACCACGCACGGCCACGAGGTGTGGTGGGCCCGCACCCCGGGCGCGCGGGCGCTGCTGCGGCGCATCGGGGCCGGGGCCGACTGCGTGACGTATCTCGGGGACAGCACCCGCGGGCCCGTCCGGTGGGCGATGGATCCCGGGGTGCGGTTCGAGCGCCTGGTGCCGGGGGTCGACGCCGCGGGGTTCAGGCCCGGCGTCGACGGGCGTGCGGTGCGGGAGCGGTACGGGCTCGGCGACGGCAGGCCCGTCGTCCTGTGCGCCTCCCGGCTCGTGCCGCGCAAGGGGCAGGACACCCTGATCGAGGCGCTGCCGATGGTGCGCAGGGCGGTCGCCGACGCCACGCTGCTGCTGGTCGGCGCGGGGCCCTACGAGTCCAGGCTGCGCCGGCTCGCCGAGGAGCACGGCGTCCAGGACGGCGTCGTCTTCGCGGGCGGCCACCCGCACGAGGCGATGCCGCCCTTCTACGCCGCGGCCGACGCCTTCGCCATGCCGTGCCGCACCCGCAGGCGCGGCCTGGAGGTGGAGGGGCTCGGCATCGTCTTCCTGGAGGCGGCCGCGGCGGGACTGCCCGTCGTGGCGGGCGACTCGGGCGGCGCGCCGGACACCGTGCGGGACGGCGAGACCGGTTACGTCGTCGACGGCCGCTCCCCGGCGGCCGTCGCGGACCGCCTCGTACGACTGCTGAGGGACCGTGAACTCGCCCGTTCCATGGGTGAGAAGGGGCGGGCGTGGGTGCGCGGGGAGTGGAACTGGGACCGGTCCTACGAGGCGCTCGCGGAGCTGCTGGAGGGGTGAGCGGACCGTGGGGCGTGGGCCGGAAGGAGGGCGGTGAGCGTGCCGGGTGCCTCCTCCACCGTGTCCACCAGTGCGATCCGCGACTCCATCGACCTCGCGCGCGCCAGCGCCTGCAGCAGCGGCCAGGCGGGCAGGCGCTCCGTCCAGTGCGCCCGGTCCACCAGGACCATCGGGGTGGGTTCGCCCCGCGACTCGTAGTAGTTGGGGGTGGCGTTGTCGAAGATCTCCTGGACCGTGCCCGCCGCGCCGGGCAGGAAGACGACGCCCGCGTTCGAGCGGGCGAGCAGGCCGTCCTCGCGGGTGGCGTTGGCGAAGTACTTGGCGAGGTGCGCCGCGAAGGCGTTCGGCGGCTCGTGGCCGTAGAACCAGGTGGGGATGCCCACCGAGGATCCGCCGTCCGGCCAGCGCTCGCGGACGGCGAAGGCGGCCTTCGCCCATTCGGTGACCGACGGCGTGAACGACGGCGCCTTGGCGAGGAGTTCGAGGGCCTCGTCCAGCATCTCGTCGTCGAAGGGGGCCGCGTAGGCGCCGAGGTTCGCCGCCTCCATGGCGCCGGGGCCGCCGCCCGTCGCGACGGTGAAACCGGCCCGGGCCAGCTCGCGGCCGAGCCGCGCCGCGCCCGCGTACGCGTCCGTGCCGCGGGCCATCGCATGCCCGCCCATGACGCCCACCACCCGCGCCCCGACGAGGAGTTCGTCGAGGGCGTCGGAGATGGAGTCGTCGTGGATGGCGCGCAGCATCGACGAGAAGACGTCACCGTCCGCCTTGGTCCGCTGGAACCAGGCGTACGCGTGGGCGTCCGGTGTCGCGTCGTACCCGCCGTCGGCGAGCCCCGCGAACAGGTCGTCGGGGGAGTAGAGCAGACCGCGGTAGGGATTGAACGGCAGTCCGGGGACCGGCGGGAAGACCAGCGCCCCCGCGGACCGCACCCGGTCCGCCGCCTCCTGCCCCATCGGGCAGCCGAGGAAGACGGCGCCCGTCACGTCGGCGGTGAGCAGCGCGGACGTGCGCCCCGTCAGGTCGACGGCCTGGACGCGGTACCCGGAGAGGGTGCCGCGGGCCGAGACCTCGTCGAACTCGGCGAGGGTCTCGATCTCGCGGTCCTCGCCGGGGAGTTGCGGGGCGGATGCGTGTTCGGGGTTCGGCTGCATCCGCCCATGCTAAGCAGCACCTGGCCGGGCGGGCTCGGTCAGCCCTTGACCTCGGACGGGTCCATCCACATGACCTCCCAGGTGTGGCCGTCCAGGTCGTCGTAGGCGCGGCCGTACATCGTGCCGTAGTCCTGGACCTTGCCGGCCGTGCCGCCCGCGGCGATCGCCTTGTCGACGAGCTCGTCGACCTTCTCGCGGCTCTCGGCGCTCAGACAGATCAGGGTCTCGCTGACCTTCGTCGGGTCGGCGATCTCCTTCTGCGTGAAGTTCGCGTAGTGCTCCTTGCTCAGCATCATCGCGATGATGGTGTCGCTGATGACCACGCACGCGCAGTCGTCGGACGAGAACTGCGGGTTGATCCCGTAGCCGAGCTCCGTGAAGAACTTCTTCGACGCCGCGACGTCGTTCACGGCAAGGTTCACGAAGATCATCTGCTGGTACATGAGCGTCTCTCCCGGTGGGTGCGTGTCCCGTACGTGTGTGCCTTACGGAGGGGTAGACAGCCGTTCGATCAGGAACTCATCGCCCGTCACGAACTTTTTTCCCACGCGTTTCTTCACGGCGCGAGCGGCAGCGCCGCCAGCTCCGCGACCACCCAGGTCAGCGGCCCGAACACGGCGGCGAGCGCACCCGCCCGCAGCGCCGCGGAACTCCGCAGCATCGTCGCGGGCGCCCCGAGCCGCAGCAGCGCGGCCGTCGTGTGCGAGCGGGCCTGCCTGGCCTCGATCGAGGCCGTCGCAAGCGTCAGCACCGCGCAGCCCGCGACGAGCAGCGCCCCGAGGGCGGTGAGCGGCCCGACGTCCGGGCGCGGCCCCGCATAGAGAACGACCGAGGCGTACGCCCCCGACGCCACCGCGCACACCACACCGAGCGGCCGCCCGATGCGCCGCGCCTCCTGCTGGAGGACGCGCCCGGCGAGCAGCCGCACCGCCCCGGGCCGCACGGACTGCAGGACCCGGCCGCACAGATGGGTGAGGCCGGGGCCCGCGAGCGCCAGGCCCAGTGCGGTCAGCGCCCAGCCCGCGAGCACGCCCGCCGGGCTGCCCGCGAGCCCGCCCGGCATGGGGAAGCCGGTGCCCGTTCCCGGCCCGTCTCCGGAACGGCTCGCGTACGTCTCGACGGCGAGGCCCGCGGCGAGCAGCGCGACGCCCCAGGGCAGGCCGCTCGGGGCGGCGGCCGGGGCGTCCGGTTCCGCCTCGGGCCCGGTGCCGCTCGTCGTGCCCGCCTTGGCGGTCCGCGGCCGCAGCACCAGGGCGCTCGCGGCCGACGCGATCACGGGGACCAGGGCGAGCAGGGTGAGCGCGGCGGCGAGCGGCAGCGGCTCGTCGGCGGCGAGCAGTTCGGCCGCCGCCCCGTCGAACGGCAGGCCCGACAGGTCGCCGCGCAGATGCAGGAAGAAGAGCAGCGCCAGCATCGAGCCGAGGGTGCACGCCACCGCGGTGGAGATCGCGGCGAGCACCATCAGGCGTCCCGGCCCGAGGCCCACCGCGGAGAGTCCGGCGCGCGGCCGGGTGCCCGGGTCGGTGCGGGCCACGGCGACGGCGAAGTACACCGTCGCCGCGATCGGCGCGACGCACCAGGCCAGGCGCAGGACGGCGCCCGCGCCGGGGTGTTCCATCGCGTACGCCAGGGTGCACAGGAGCAGGAAGCCGGTGCCCGCGGCCGCGGCGGCGACCAGCAGGCGGCGCAGCTGGACGAGCGGGTGGGCGCCGCGGGCTAGACGGAGAGCGAGCACGCGGCCCGGCCTTCCGCGTCGGTGGCGCCGGCCACCGGCCTCGCGAGGTCGCCGGAGCCCGGCAGGTGCACCGTGTTCACCCGCCGTCCGTCGAGCAGCGTGATGGTGCGGTCGGCGAGGGTGGCGACCTCCGCGTCGTGCGTGGCGAGGACGACGGTGATGCCGTGCGAGCGGGCCGCGGTCGTCAGGGTGCGCAGGACGTGCGCGCGGTCGGCGCGGTGCAGCGGGGCGGTGGGCTCGTCGGCGAAGAGCACGGACGGCGTGGTGACCAGGGCGCGGGCGATGGCGACGCGCTGGCGTTCGGCCTGGAGGAGGGCGTGCGGGCGCTTGCGGGCGCACATGCCGATGTCGAGGCGCTCGAGCCACTCCTGGGCGGCGGGCTTGGAGACGCGGTGCGAGGCGCCGCGCAGCATCAGCGGCAGCGCGACGTTCTCCCAGGCGGTGAGTTCGGGAACGAGCTGCGGCTCGGGGTCGATCCAGCCGAAGCGGTCGCGGCGCAGGCGTTCGCGGACGAGGGGGCCCATCGTGTGGACGGGGGTGCTGTTGAACCACACCTCGCCCTGCTGGGGCAGGAGTTGGCCCGACAGGCACTGCAGGAGGGTCGTCTTGCCGCAGCCGCGGGGGCCGTTGACGGCGAGGATCTCGCCCTCGCGGACACCGAGCGAGACGCCGGTGAGGGCGGGTGAGCCGTTGTGCTTGACGTGCAGAGCGCGTGCCCACAGCACGTCGTTGTCCGGTGGGGCAACCATCGCGTACACCTCGGTTCAGATCAGTTTGCCTCCCCCGTACGGGGGAACGAAGGCGGGGCCGATCGGTCACTGGGCACGCTAGGTATTCGGCGGGACTTGCCCGGAAACGACGCGGCCCGGGGGCGCCCGTTCTCACTCGAACGGGCGCCCCCGGGGCCGGTGTTGATTCCGCGGGTGCGGACTACAGCTTCGTCCAGGCCTCCGTGAGGACCTTGCGCAGGATGCCCTCGATCTCGTCGAAGGTGTCCTGGGTGGAGATCAGCGGCGGGGCCAGCTGGACGACCGGGTCGCCGCGGTCGTCGGCACGGCAGTACAGGCCGTTGTCGTAGAGCGCCTTGGAGAGGAAGCCGTACAGAACGCGCTCGGTCTCCTCGTCGTTGAAGGTCTCCTTGGTGTCCTTGTCCTTCACCAGCTCGATGCCGTAGAAGAAGCCGTTGCCGCGGACGTCGCCGACGATCGGCAGGTCGTGCAGCTTGCGCAGGGTCTGGAAGAACGCGTCCTCGTTGTCCAGGACGTGCTGGTTCAGGCCCTCCTTCTCGAAGATGTCGAGGTTGGCGAGGCCGACCGCTGCGGACACCGGGTGGCCGCCGAAGGTGTAGCCGTGCAGGAAGGTGTTGTCGCCCTTGTAGAACGGCTCGGCGATGCGGTCCGAGACGATGCACGCGCCGATCGGGGAGTAGCCCGAGGTCATGCCCTTGGCGCAGGTGATCATGTCCGGTACGTAGCCGAACTTGTCGCAGGCGAACATCGTGCCGAGGCGGCCGAAGGCGCAGATGACCTCGTCCGAGACGAGCAGCACGTCGTACTTGTCGCAGATCTCGCGCACGCGCTGGAAGTAGCCGGGCGGGGGCGGGAAGCAGCCGCCCGCGTTCTGCACCGGCTCCAGGAAGACGGCGGCGACCGTCTCCGGGCCCTCGAAGAGGATCTCCTGCTCGATCTGGTCGGCGGCCCAGCGGCCGAAGGCCTCGGGATCGTCGCCGTGGATCGGGGCGCGGTAGATGTTGGTGTTCGGGACCTTGTGCGCGCCGGGGACGAGCGGCTCGAACGGGGCCTTGAGGGCCGGGAGTCCGGTGATGGACAGGGCGCCCTGCGGGGTGCCGTGGTAGGCGACCGCGCGCGAGATGACCTTGTACTTCGTGTGGTTGCCGTTGAGCTTGTGGTACTGCTTCGCCAGCTTCCACGCAGTCTCGACGGCCTCGCCGCCACCGGTGGTGAAGAAGACCTTGTTGAGGTCGCCGGGCGCGTAGTCGGCGAGACGTTCCGCCAGTTCGACGGCCTTCGGGTGGGCGTAGGACCACACCGGGAAGAAGGCCAGCTCCTGCGCCTGCTTGTAGGCGGTCTCGGCGAGCTCGTGACGGCCGTGGCCCGCGTTGACGACGAACAGTCCGGAGAGACCGTCGATGTACTTCTTGCCCTTGTCGTCGAAGATGTAGGTGCCCTCGCCACGCACGATGGTGGGGACGGGCGCGTTCTCGTACGACGACATGCGGGTGAAGTGCATCCACAGGTGGTCGTAGGCGGTCTGGCTGAGGTCCTTGCTCACGGCTATCGGGTTCCCCACATATAGGTCTGCTTCTTGAGCTTCAGGTAGACGAAGCTCTCGGTGGAGCGCACGCCGGGGAGGGCGCGGATGCGCTTGTTGATGACTTCGAGCAGGTGGTCGTCGTCCTCGCAGACGATCTCCACCAGGAGGTCGTGCGAGCCCGCGGTCATCACCACGTACTCGGCCTCCGGCATGGCGGCCACGGCGTCCGCGACCGGGTCCACGTCGCCCTCGACATTGATGCCGACCATCGCCTGCCTGCGGAAGCCCACGGTGAGCGGGTCCGTGACGGCGACGATCTGCATCACGCCCTGGTCGAGCAGCTTCTGGACGCGCTGGCGCACGGCCGCTTCGGAGAGGCCCACGGCCTTGCCGATGGCGGCGTACGGGCGGCGTCCGTCCTCCTGGAGCTGTTCGATGATCGCCAGAGAGACGGCGTCCACGGGCGGGGTGCCGTTCCCACTGCCGTTCCCGCCCGGATTCCCGGTGCGGGAGCTGCGGGGGTTGCTGGGGTCTGCGCTGCGACTGGCCACGACCTCACTGTGCACGACGTCTCGTCACTTCCGCAAGGCCAGAGCGATGAAATTCGTTGTCTGGGACTTCAATCGTCACGGATTCCGCAGTTCTGGGCCGCTGGGTATGTTGAAAGCGTCGGTGCAGCGACTAGGGTGGGTGTCTCATCCACTGGACATCTCACTTGGAGGGCCGGGAGTGACCACCGAGCTGCGCCGTCTGCGCAACTACATCAACGGAGAGTTCCGGGACGCGGCCGACGGACGGACCACCGAGGTCATCAATCCGGCGACCGGCGAGGCGTACGCGACCGCGCCGCTGTCGGGCCAGGCCGACGTCGACGCCGCCATGAAGGCCGCCGCCGACGCGTTCCCCGCCTGGCGCGACCTCACCCCCGCCGAGCGCCAGAAGGCCCTGCTGAAGATCGCCGACGCCTTCGAGGAGCGCGCCGAGGAGCTCATCGCGGCCGAGGTCGAGAACACGGGCAAGCCGATCGGGCTCACGCGGTCCGAGGAGATCCCGCCCATGGTCGACCAGATCCGCTTCTTCGCGGGTGCGGCCCGGATGCTCGAAGGCCGTGCCGCGGGCGAGTACATGGAGGGCCTGACCTCCATCGTCCGCCGCGAGCCGATCGGTGTCTGCGCCCAGGTCGCGCCGTGGAACTACCCCATGATGATGGGCGTCTGGAAGTTCGCCCCGGCCCTCGCCGCCGGTAACACCGTCGTCCTCAAGCCCTCGGACACGACGCCCGCGTCGACCGTCCTGATGGCCGAGATCATCGGCTCCGTCGTGCCGCCCGGCGTCTTCAACGTCGTCACCGGCGACCGCGACACCGGCCGTCTGATGGTCGAGCACAAGACGCCCGCGATGGCCTCCATCACCGGCTCCGTGCGCGCCGGCATGCAGGTCGCCGAGTCCGCGTCCAAGGACCTCAAGCGCGTCCACCTGGAGCTCGGCGGCAAGGCGCCGGTCGTCGTCTTCGAGGACACCGACATCGCCAAGGCCGTCGAGGACATCTCGGTCGCGGGCTTCTTCAACGCGGGCCAGGACTGTACGGCCGCGACCCGCGTGCTCGTCCACGAGTCCATCCACGACGAGTTCGTGACGGCGCTCGCGAAGGCCGCCGCCGACACGAAGACCGGGCAGCCGGACGACGAGGACGTGCTGTACGGCCCGCTCAATAACGCCAACCAGCTCAAGCAGGTCTCCGGGTTCATCGACCGGCTTCCGGCGCACGCCAAGGTCGAGGCGGGCGGTCAGCGGGTCGGCGAGAAGGGCTACTTCTACGCGCCGACCGTCGTCTCGGGCCTCAAGCAGGACGACGAGATCATCCAGAACGAGGTCTTCGGGCCCGTCATCACGGTGCAGTCCTTCACGGACGAGGCGCAGGCCGTCGAGTACGCGAACGGCGTCGAGTACGCGCTGGCGTCCTCCGTGTGGACCAAGGACCACGCGCGCGCGATGCGGATGTCCAAGGTGCTCGACTTCGGGTGCGTGTGGATCAACACGCACATTCCGCTCGTCGCGGAGATGCCGCACGGCGGCTTCAAGAAGTCCGGGTACGGCAAGGACCTTTCGGCATACGGGTTCGACGACTACACGCGCATCAAGCACGTGATGACGTCGATCGAGGGCTAGTACGTCGGCCGCGGGTGCGTGGGGGCTGGTCGCGCAGTTCCCCGCGCCCCTATGGGGCCCCGGCGATATTTGTGTGACGGGTCTTCCGCCCCCGCGTACCGTTGCGTACGCGGGGGCGGCTCCGTGATGTGCTTCCTTCTTTTCTTCTCTGCAAAAGATCCGTAGCGCATCCACTTCCCGCCCCCGTCTTTCTGTACGACGGGGGTGTGACCTGATGAAGACGACGACGGCCGACGATCTCGCCGGGCTGCTGCTGCGGCGCCGGCAGAGCGTGCGCGTGGCCGCCGGTGCCGGGCGGTCCGCCGTGACCGACTCCGCGGTGGTCGTGCTCGAAGCCGAACTCGCCGACCGCGGGCACCTGTTGACCGCTCCGCTGCGGCGCGCGCTGACCTCGCTCTCCGTGGCCGACCTCGCCGTGACCGGGCGCAAGCTGCTCGCCGACGTCGACGCGCTGATGGGCTCCGACCGACACCACGCGCAGCTGTTCCGCCGGTTCCCCGACGAGATCCCGTACCAGTACGCGCACCAGCACTTCACCTCCGTCGTCGCCGCGCGCCTCGCCGCCCAGCCGCACCAGCCCTGCATGAACTGCGCGGGCACCAAGGGCCGGGTGCGCGCGCTCGGGCCCTGCGCCCATCTGCTCTGCGACGCCTGCATCACCAAGATCGACGACTGGGGCTGCTGCGACGAATGCTGCGTCTGGTACGCCTGCCCCATCTGCGAGCAGCGGTACGAGACCGACGGGCCCACCGACCCCTGGCTCGACACGGGGGCCGGGCTCGGCGGTGACGGCGGTGAGGTCCTGCGCACGCTGCGCCTCGGCGCGCCCGGCGACGCCGCCGCCGAACTCGCCGCGCTGCTCGCCCGCCGTACGCCCCTGAACCCCCAGGACCACGACGACCTGGTGCTGCTCCTGGGGCACCTGGACCCGGCCGACGCCGACGACTGGCTGCCCGAGTCCATTCCGCTGCGCGAGAGCAAGGCGCTCGCCCTCGCGCCGCTGCTCGACCTGCCCGCGGTGCGGCCGCTGGCCGTACGGCACGTGGACACCGCCACCGATGTGCTGCGCATCCTCGCCGTACGTTCCGGTGGCGATCCCGACCTGCTCGAACTGCCGAGGCTGCGCGGGCTCCCACGGCCGGTGCGCCGTGAACTCCTCGGACTGCTCGACGGGTTGGACCTCCGGCGCATGGTCGAGGACATGGCCCGCAACCCGCGCGCCTGGAAGCGGGTCGGGGAGATCCTGCACCCCTTCGAGCAGGCCCACCGGCACGCGCGCGTGGCGCTCGCCTTCGCGGTGCTGCGCGAGACGCGCATCGGGGACGGCGCCCTGGGCGAGGTGCTGCTCGCCGAGGCCGCCCGGCACGAGGACGTCCGGCTCGCCGGTGACCGGCTGCGCGTCGCCACCTGGCAGGGGCGGGTCGAGGAGGCGCTCGACCGCTGGGACATCCCGGCCGCCGTACGGCTCCTCGGCGAGCGGCCCGGTGAACTCCTGCGCCGCGTCGACCTGTTGCTGGCCCGCTCGGGCGAGACGACGCTCCCTGAGACGGTGGGCGAGGCGCTCGCCGACGCCCTGCCGCGCTCCGGGCCCGGGCCGCTGCTCGGCGCGTACGGCCGGATGAAGATCCGTGCCGTGCCGGGGCGCCGCCGCGTCTTCTTCCCGCGCGGGCGGGTCACCAAGGCGTACGCCATCGAGGACCACCGGCCGCCGCTGCCCTCGCGGGTCGCGGGCCGTGCCGGTGAGCTGATCGGGGCGGAGGCCGTGCGGCGGCTCGCCGAGCGGGCGGGGGACCGGTACGACGTGGCCGTCCTCGACGCCTCGCTCGCCGACCTGCCGGTGCCCTTCGCCGAGCGCGCGTCGGCCGCGTCGCTGGTCGCCGTGCCGCGCGGCAGCTCCCTGCCCATGCCCGCGGACAGCGAGACCGTACGGCTGTTCCTGCACTGGATGCAGCCCCAGGGCAGGCGCGTCGACCTCGACCTGTCCGTCGCGCTCTACGACGACCTGTGGCGCTTCGTCGGCCTGTGCGACTACACGCACCTCGAGTACGCGGGCGGCGCGGCACGGCACTCCGGTGACTTCACCTCCGCGCCCGCCCCGCTGGGCGCCACCGAGTACCTGGACCTCGACCTGCCGCGGCTCGCGAACGCGGGCGTGCGGTTCGTGGTGCCCGCCGTCATCTCGTACAACGACGTGCCCTTCGACGAACTCCCGGACGCCTTCGCGGGGTTCATGGCCGTCGAGGGCAAGGAGCGGGCCGTCTACGACCCGCGCACGGTCCGGCAGCGCTTCGACCTCGCGGGCGACGCCAAGCTGTGCGTGCCGATGATCGTCGACCTGCGGACACGGCACGCGTGGTGGACGGACGTCACCCTCGCCACGACGGGCATCGGCCACGACGTGTGGGGCTACCGCAGGCAGCTCGGGCGGATGGGGAACGATCTGCTCGACACCTTCCAGCCGTGCGGCCGCGCCACCCTGTGGGACCTGGCCTGCTGGACGGCCGCCGCCCGCACCGACGGCGACGTCTATGTGCGCGGCCGCGGGCACGTCCTGTGGGGCTACCGCCGCGCCGACGACGAGCCGCGCGCCGACTTCGCGCTGCGCATCCGCGACGGCTGGGAACCCGACGCGCTGCGCGCCGAGCCGGAGCTCGCCGACCGCAGGGCCCTGCTCGCCCTGCTGCACGGCGAGTTGGCGGGCGCGGAGGACGCCGCGTCCGGCACGGCGTACCGGCTCTACCCGGGGCCCGTCGACGCCGCGCCGCTGGAGCGGGTCACGGCGGGGGACCTGGCGGGGTGGCTGGAGCCCGAGTGAGGGGCCGCGCCCCGCGGCGGGTGCCGTGCGCCCGACCCGCGTCGGGCGCTGTGTGACCGACCCGCGGCGGACGTCGTGTGACCGACCCGCGGCGGACGTCGTGCGATCGACAGGGTGTCGGGTCAGGCCCGCCCGGCTCGACGCTGCGTCCATTGCCGCGCCGACGTGCGAAGGCGCATGCTGCCGGGGTGCGAGCGAACCCCAGAGCCTCCTTCGTGTCCCGCCGTTCCCTGCTGCGCGCCGTCGGCGGCGGGGCGGCCGTCAGTACGCTCGCGGGCTGCGGAGTGCCCGCCGCGTACATCGGACCCGGCGAGCGGGCCGCCGACGACCGCTCCCGGCAGGACAAGAAGCTGGCCTTCGCCAACTGGCCGCTGTACATCGACACCGATGACGACGACAAGACGAAGCGCCCCTCGCTGGACGCCTTCGAGAAGCGGACCGGGATCGACGTCCGCTACACGGAGGAGATCAACGACAACGACGAGTTCTTCGGCAAGATCAGCCCGTCCCTGATGAACCACCAGGAGACGGGCCGCGACCTCATCGTCATCAGCGACTGGATGTGCGCCCGCTTCGTACGGCTCGGCTGGGTGCAAGAGATGGACCGGGCGCGCCAGCCCAACGTCACCAAGTACCTCGACCCGCTGCTGCGTTCGCCGCACTTCGACCGGGGCCGGAAGTTCACCGTGCCCTGGCAGTCGGGCATCACCGGCATCGCGTACAACAAGCGCAGGGTCGGCCGCGAGATCAAGCAGGTCTCCGACCTGTGGGCCGACGACCTCAAGGGCCGGGTCACGCTGCTCTCCGGACTCGACGAGGCGTTCGCGCTCCTCATGCAGGGCGACGGCGTCGACATCACCCAGTGGACCGCGGACGACTTCCACCGGATGTGCGACCAGGTCGAGAAGATGGTGAACAGCCACCACATCCGCCGCTTCACCGGCAACGACTACATCAAGGACCTCTCCAGCGGCGACGTCCTGGCCTGCCAGGCCTACAGCGGCGACGTCATCCAGCTCCAGGCGGACGACCCGGACATCGAGTTCATCGTCCCCGAAGAGGGCGCCGAACTGTGGGCCGAGTCCCTGATGGTCCCCAACCTCGCGCGCCACAAGCAGAACGCCGAGCGGCTCATCGACTACTACTACGACCCCGAGGTCGCCGCGGAGCTCGCCGCCTGGGTCAACTACGTCTGCCCGGTCCCGGCCGCCCGCGACGTCCTCGCCTCCTCCAAGGACAAGGAACTCGCGGCCCTCGCCGAGGACCCGCTGATCTTCCCGGACGACGCGATGCGCAAGCGGCTCGCGATCGCGCGGGACATCACGTCGAAGGAGCGCACGGAGTTCGCGAAGCGGTGGAACGCGTTGGCGGGGTTGTAGCGCGGGGGCGTTCGGGAGCGTTCAAGGTCGTTCGGGAGTGTTCAGGGGCGGTCGGGCGCGTTCAGGGGAGTTCGGCGGCGGGTGTCACGTGCTGCCCGGGCCGCCGCTGCCGAAGGCTCCGCTGCTGTTGCGGCTCCAGCGGCGGCGCCGCTGGTCCTCGCTGCGGCGGCCGGACGTGTTGCCGTGTGCCTTGAGTTCGTGCGGGGTCAGGCGCGCGCGGTGGTCCTCCGTCAGCGGGACCTCGTCGGGCTCGCGTGCCTCCTGGACCTCGCGCACCGGGCCCGACGGCGGGAGCCCGGGGTGCTCGTGCGGCGCGGGCGGGGCCGGTGCGCGGCGGCGGGCCCGGATGCCGATCCAGACGGCCCAGATCAGGGCCAGCGCCACGATGAGACCACCGGCGAACGGCAGCAGCGCGGCGGCGGCCTCCGGGAAGGCGACGGGGGCGGTGCCGGGCGGTTGCTTCATCAGGGCCGGGTAACCAGGGGCGGGCGCTCGATGCCGGGCGGGTGGGCACTTTGTGCCTGACCGGGCTTCCGGTTGTGCCTGACCTGGTCGACGTACGCGGTCGCGTCACCTTCTGCGCAGGAAGCGCCGGACGTCCTCGGCCGCGTACCCGGCCCGCAGCCGCCAGGCAGCCAGCTTGTCCGTCACCGCGAGGAGGACCTTCCGCCGCTTGAACCACGGCGGAAGATCGCGGAACGGCACGAAGGTGAGGGTGTCCCTGATGGCGTTGTCCGCGACGCCGCCGAGCCCCTCGGCGCGCAGCGCCGCGTACAGCTCCGGGGTCAGCTCGCCGTTGAGCCGGGCCGCGGCGCCCGCCGCCGTGAAGGCGAAGCCGCGCTGATGGCGGTCCGCGAGGCCCATCGCCCTGATGATCCGGGGTGACGCCTCGGCCGGCGGGCAGTTGAAGGCCAGCCCGATGACCGCCGTGCCGAGCCGCCGCTCGCCCCGTGCGAAGGCGGCGTCGACCTCGGCGGGGTCGTCGATGCGGATCAGTCCTTCGCCGTCCGCCCAGTCGTACGTCATGGTGCCCCGGTCATGCCGAGCGCCCCCGCGGGCAGCCTGGCCGCCTCCCGTACGGCGGCGATCAGGCGCGGGGCCGGGGTGCCGGTGCGGGCGGTGACCGTGACCGCGGCGAGGGTGCGGCCCGTGTGCAACACCGGTGCGGCATAGGCGAGTTCACCCAGGCGGTACTCCTCGTGGGCCGCCGCGATGCCCCGCGCGCGGACCTCCGCGAGGCCGGTCATGAGCCTGGCGGGGGAGGTCACCGTGTGCGGGGTGTGACGGGTGAGGGGGCCGCCCCCGCGCAGCTCCGCGAGTCCGGCCGCCAGCAGGATCTTGCCCGCGGCCGTCGCGTGCAGGGGCAGCCGCTCGCCGCTGACCAGGAACAGCGCGGCGCCGTCCGACTCCACCGCCAGGTCCGCGTGGCCGCCGGTCCGCGTCGAGAGCAGCCGCAGCGCGGGGAGCGCCGCCGTCAGGAGCGATCTGGGGCAGGGCGCGGCGGCGCCGAGTGCCCTCAGGCGCGTACCCAGTCGGTAGGAGCCGTCCGACGCGCGTTCGAGGCCGCCCCATGCGACGAGTTCCCGCACCCTGCGCAGCGCGGTCGGCAGGGGGAGGCCCGTGCGGTGTGCGATGTCGGTGAGGCGGAGGCTGTCCGGTCCTTCCGCGAACGCGTCGAGCACCGAGAAGATCCGCCCGGCCACGCTGTCGCCCATGTCCGCCCCGCTCCCTTGTCCGTTGCCCGACCGTCCGTTGCCCGACTCTCTTCCGGCCGCCGTCCGCCCGCGCTTTCGTTCAGTGAAAGCGGTCCGTTGCCGGGTGTGCGGTCCGCCCGGGAGGGTCAACGCATGACACTCGATCTCTCTTCCGACCAGCTTCTGTCCACCACGCGCGCGGTACGTCACCGGCTCGACCTCACCCGCCCGGTCGCCCGCGAACTCCTGGAGGAATGCGTGGACTTGGCGGTCCAGGCGCCCACCGGGCGCAACCGGCAGCGCTGGCACTTCGTGATCGTCACCGACCCGGACCGGCGTGCCGCGCTCGCCGACGCCTGGCGCGCGGGAGTGTCGGCGCCGGGCACTTCACCGGCGCTGCGCGACCGGGACCTGCGGCGCATGAACGTCGTGGACGGTGTGATGGACCGGGTCTTCTCGGGCGCCGCCCACCTCTACGAGCGGCTGCACGAGGTTCCCGCCCTGGTGGTGCCCTGCGTCGAGGGGCGCACGGACGACGCCGCCGTCGTGCACCAGGCGGGGACGTGGGGTTCGATCCTGCCGGCCGCCTGGAGCTTCATGCTGGCGGCCCGCGCGCGGGGGCTCGGCACCTGCTGGACGTCGGGGAACGTGGCCAACGAGAAGGAGGCCGCCCGCATCCTCGACATCCCTTACGGGGAGGTGATGCAGGCGGCCCTGATTCCCGTGGCGCACACGATCGGCACGGACTTCCGGCCCGCGCGGCGCGTGCCGCGTGACGAGGTGCTGCACTGGGACCGGTGGTGAGCCGTGCGCGCGGGCCGGGTCAGCGCAGCGCGGCCAGGGCGATGCGCTGGGCCACCGGGTTCGTGCCGTCGCCCTTGGCGTCGGTGGCGTTGACCGAGTAGACGAGGGTGCGGGAGCCGTCCTCGGTGCTGGCGATGATGTTCGTGTAGCCGTAGCGGGCGCCGGTCTTGAGCCAGACCACCTTGTCGCCGATCTTCTGGCGCTGGAGTCCCGCCCCGAAGGTCGCGCCGTCGATCTTCTTCGGCACCGTGAGCATCTCCTTCAACTGCGGCCGCGGCAGCACCTTCCCGCCGAACAGTGCCTGGGTGAACCGCTCCAGGTCGGCCGTGGAGGAGATCATGTCGCCCGCGGCGAACCGGTCGTACTGATTCCACTCGGTGACGTCGACGAGGCGGGTGGTGCCGTCCGGCCGCTCCACCTTCTGGTACCCGCGGTTGTGCGGGCCGCGGATGCGCGGGTCGGTGCCGGGGAAGTACGTGTCGCGCATGTGCAGCGGCTTGAAGATCCGCTTCGCGGCCTGGTGCGCGTACGAGTCCCCGGTGACCTTCTCGACCAGCAGGCCGAGCACGGTGTAGCCGATGTTGCGGTAGTGCTGCTCGTCGCCCGGGGCGTGCTCGGGGCCCTTGGCGATGGCGGAGGCGAGCACCGTGCGCGGGTCCAACGTGTCGTAGCGGTGGGCGAGTTCGTCGTCGAAGCCGTCGCCCGACTTGAGGCCGCTGGTGTAGTTGAGCAGGCTGCGTACGGGGATGGGGTCGAACTTCTCCGTGAACAGGCCCGGCATGTAGTCCTGCACGGGTCTGTCGAGGTCGATCCGGCCCTCGGCGGCCAACTGCAGCACCACGGCCGCCGTCACGACCTTCGTCGTGGACCCGGCGCGGAACCGCCCGTTCGGATCGGCCTTGCGGTGCGTGACCAGATCGTGCACGCCCGCACTGCCGCGCCATGCCCCGCCCGTGCCGCCGACACGGACGAGCGCGGCGGTCGCGTCGGCGTTCGGCAGGCCCTTGATCGCGTCGCGCAGGGCCGTGCCGTCGGGCCGGTCCGCCGTGGTGCCGGCCGCCGCGTGGGCCGTCGCGGCGTGGGGCGCGTGCGCGAGGGCGGGGGCGGCAGCGGCGCCGGTCAGGCCGAGGACGAGAGCGGCGGCGAGGGCGGCACGGGCGGGGAACTTCACGGTGGCTCCTGGTTCGACTGAGGTGCGGTGTGCTGCGGTGCTCTCATCCTGGTGATCACCGGAGCGGGGCGGATCGTCGGTGGGGAGGGCACGGACCCCGGAAGCCATCGGGGTCAGGAGGCGGTCGGATCAGGGGTGTTGACCGGGGTGTCCCCTAGGGGGCGCCATGGCGGCCGGGGTGGGCGTGGGCATCGGCGTCGGTGTCCGCGCCGATGCGGGTGTCGGCATCGGCGTGGGCGTCGGCGCGGTCCTGGGCCGCCATCACCTCGTCCCCGTGCTCGTACGCCCACGCCCCGAAGGCCTCGATCGGATCGAGCAACGTACGGCCCAGCGCGCTGAGTTCGTACTCGACCCGGGGCGGCGAACCGGCGTACGGCACACGGGTCACCAGACCGTTGTACGTCAGGCGCCGCAGCGACCACAGCACCACCGCGTTCCAGGTGTGGGCGAGCAGGTCGAAGGCGAGGCGGGCACGGCAGTCGGCGAGCAGATCGCGGTCGGTCGTCACGTACCGAATGGTGCCCGAGCCGCTTCCTGCTGTCGTCCCTGATCCCGGCGGACCGGCCGGGCGACGAGGGGACATGAGGGGAACCGGCATGCGGATCGGAATCATCGGCACGGGCAACATGGCGGACGCGCTCGGGGCGCAGTGGGTGCGGGCGGGGCACGACGTGCTGGTCGGCGGGCGCGACGGGGCCGCCGCCGCGGCACTCGCCGCGCGCATCGGGGCGGGTCGGCACGGATCACCGCGCGCCGCCGCGGAGTTCGGCGACGCGGTGCTGCTCGCGCTGCCGTACGAGGCGGGGGCCGAGGTCGCCGCCGAGCTGGAAGTCGCCCTGCGCGGGCGGGTGCTGATCGACTGCTCCAACCCGGTGGGTGCGGGGTTCGCCCTGCTCACGGAGGCGGACGGCGGCCCGTCCGCGGCCCGCCGCATCGCCGCCGCGGCACCCGGCGCCCGGGTGGTGAAGGCGTTCAACCTCTGCCACGAGGACATCTGGCGCATGACCCCGCCGGTCTTCGCAGGGCGGCCGCTCGCGGTGCCGGTCTGCGGGGACGACGGGCAGGCGCTGGATGTCGTACGCGCGTTGGTGCGGGACGTCGGCTGCACGCCGATCGCGGCGGGCGGCCTGGCGCGGGCGGGGCTGCTGGAGGCCACGGCGGCGCTGGTGATCGGGAGGGGGTCCCCCTGCTCATTAAGAGCTTGGGGGAGGGGGCGGACGTGCAGGCGATGCTGCCGCCGCTGGTCTGACGGGGCGCGCCCGGGCCCTTCGGATCCCTCGGGTTCAGGCGCTCCGCAGAGCGTGCAGGACGTCGACGCGGTTCGTGGTGATCGAGTCGACGCCCGCGTCGAGCAGCCGGCGCATCGAGCGGCGGGTGTCCGGGGTCCAGGCCGAGAGCAGGAAGCCCTCGCGGTGGACGTGGTGGGCGAGTTCGCGGTCGACCAGGGCGAAGCGGTAGTTGAGCCAGCGCGGCTTCACCGCGTCGAGCACGGCGCGGCGCGGCGGGGCCAGGCTCGTCCAGGTCAGGGCGATCTCGGCGGCCGGGTCCGCGTCGCGCACCGCGAGCATGGTCCGCGCGCCCGCGCAGTAGTACGCCCGCTCGGCCGCGCCGCAGTCGGCGACGACCCCGACGACCGTGCGGACCGCGTCGGGCGTCGCCCCCGGCAGGTCGACCATGAGGCGGTGCCCTTCGGTGGCCTTCAGCGCCGCTTCGAGGGTCGGTACGCCGCCCTCGGTGAGGCCGTCGAGCTCGGCGGAGGACAGCGCGGCGAGCGGCCGGTCGTACCCCCACAGCCGCTTGAGCGTCTCGTCGTGCAGCAGCACGGGCACGCCGTCACCGGCGAGGCGGACGTCGATCTCCACCGCGTCCGCGCCCCGTTCGAGCGCGGAGCGCAGGGACGGGAGGGTGTTCTCGCGGACGCGGTAGGGATCGCCTCGGTGGGCCACAGCAGTCACGGTGCGCATGGGCCCATTGTGGTGCCGTGCTTACGGGGCGAGCCAGGTCTCCGTGTACGTGTCGATCTCGGCGGCGATCCGCGCCTTGCCCGCCGGGTCGAGGAAGGACGCCTCGACGGCGTTCTTCGCGAGGGCCGCGATGCCGCGCTCGTCGAGGCCGAGGAGACGGGCGGCGACGGCGTACTCCGTGTTCAGGTCGGTGCCGAACATGGGCGGGTCGTCGGAGTTGATGGTCACGGTCACACCGGCCTCGACGAACTGCCTGATCGGGTGCTCTTCGAGGGTGCGGACCGCGCGGGTCGCGATGTTCGAGGTCGGGCAGACCTCCAGCGGGATGCCGTGCTCGGCGAGGTGGGCGAGCAGCTTCGGGTCCTGCGCGGCGGTGGTGCCGTGGCCGATGCGCTCGGCGCCGAGGTGGTTCAGGGCGTCCCAGACGGTCTCCGGGCCCGTCGTCTCGCCCGCGTGCGGCACCGAGTGCAGGCCCGCGGCGATCGCCCGGTCGAAGTAGGGCTTGAACTGCGGGCGCGGTACGCCGATCTCGGGCCCGCCGAGCCCGAAGGAGACCAGGCCCTCGGGGCGCAGCTTGTCGGTGGTGGCGAGCCGGAGCGTCTCCTCGGCCGACACGAGCCCCGCCTCGCCGGGGATGTCGAAGCACCAGCGCAGTACGGTGCCGAACTCGTCCTCCGCGGCCTTGCGGGCGTCCTCGATGGCGTCCATGAAGGCGCGGTCGTCGATGCCGCGGCGCACGGAGGAGTACGGGGTGATGGTCAGCTCGGCGTAGCGGACGTTCTGCCGGGCCATGTCGCGGGCCACCTCGTAGGTGAGGAGGCGGACGTCGTCCGGGGTGCGGATCAGGTCCACGACGGACAGATACACCTTGATGAAGTGCGCGAAGTCCGTGAACGTGAAGTAGTCGGCAAGCGCCTCCGGGTCGGTCGGCACCGCGGAATCCGGGTGCCGGGCCGCCAGCTCGGAGACGATGCGCGGGGAGGCCGAGCCCACGTGGTGCACATGCAGTTCCGCCTTGGGCAGTCCTGCGATGAAGGCATGCGGGTCTCTGTCCTGCGCGGCTGCGGTCTGCTGCTCGGTCACGGTTTCCTCCCCAGGAACGGGCTTGATCGGCTGATCGGGACGGGGATCATCGTAGGTCGGTGCCGGTCGGCGCGGGGGAACCAGGGGCCGTAGCATGACGGAACGTACGAAAGAGGTGACCCGTCATGTCCGAGGACGAGGCCGCGGGGGGCGCGGAGGCGCCTCAGGAGCGGGATCCCTGGGCGCCGCCTGCGGAAGACGCGGAGCCGCTGTCGCCGGACAAGCGGGGGGCCTGGACGCAGGGTCCTGTTCCTGGTCCCGGGTGGTCCGGGCCTGCGGGTCCGCCTCCGCCGCACCCGTCGCAGGGGGATCCGTTCGCTCCTCCTCCGCCGCCGCCCGGCGCCGGGCAGGGCGAGGCGGTGCCGCCGCCTCCGGTGTCGCCGGACGGGCCGGGGCAGATGCCGCCGTACGGATATCCGGGGCCCGGGTATCCGGGGTACCCCGGCTATCCCGGACATCAGGGGCAGGGCTACGACGGATACCAGGGCTATCCCGGCTACCCGGTCCAAGGACAGCCCGGATACGGCTGGCCCGCGATGCCGATGGCGCCCGCCAACGGCATGGGCGTGGCCGCGCTCGTCCTGGGCATCATCGCGGCGGTCGGCTTCTGCCTGTGGCCGCTGGCCATCGTGCTCGGCGTCCTCGCGGTGATCTTCGGCGCGGTGGGGCGCGGGAAGGCGCGGCGCGGCGAGGCCACGAACGGCGGGCAGGCGCTGGCCGGGATCATCTGCGGTGCGGTCGGCATCGTGCTCGGCGTGGCCCTCCTGGTCATCCTCGTCGTGGCGCCGGACGACGAGGGCGACGCGGGCTCCTCGGACGACCCGGGCTTCTCGACCACGCTGGCCGCCGGACCCCGGGGCCTGGCATAGCGACGCGGGGTCGGTGCTGATCCGCCGGACAGGCCCTGGTCCGCGTAGGGGCAGTCCCCCTCGCGCGGCGCGGACTCACCCCCCGTACGTGGCCTCGGACTCGTCGAGCACGGCGGAGAAGTCCGCGGCGAGCCGGACCGCGTCCGTCGCCTCCAGCGCGGACGTGGTGATGCGCACGGCGGTGGGCGTGGCGATGCGGAACCGCGCCCCCGCGGCCACCCACCACCCTCGCGAGCGCAGCCCGTTGACGACCGCCGCCTCGTCCCGCACGGGCACCCATACGTTCATCCCGCTCGCCCCGTGCGCCGTGATGCCGTGCCGCGCGAGCTCACGGAGCAGGGCTTCGCGCCGCTCCGTGTAGGCGCGCTCGGCCCGGCCCACCACCCGGAGTGCCGCGGGGTCGGTCAGCGTCCGCTCGACGGTCTCCTGCAGTACGTGGCTGACCCACCCCGAAGTGAGCAGCATCCGCCCCTCGTGCCTGGCGAGCGTGGTGGCGTCGCAGGCGAGGGCCGCCCACCGCAGGTCGATGCTCAGATGCTTGGAGACGGTGCGCACCTGCGCCCAGCGCGCGAGTCCGCCGGTGGTCAATGAGTGCGGGGCCGCCCCCGCCACTTCGGCGTTGTGGTCGTCCTCGACGACGAGCACATCCGGGAAGCCGTCGAGGACATCGAGCAGCGCCTCCCGCCGCGCCGCCGTGAAGCGGCCGCCCACCGGGTTCTGCCCCCGAGGGCTGCACACCAGGGCCCTGGCGCCCGCCCGCAGCGCCGTGCGCAGCGCTTCCGGCCTGATGCCCTCGTCGTCCACGGCCACCGGCGCCATGCGAAACCCCAACGCCGGTACGAGGTCGAGGAGATGGTGGAAGCCCGGATCCTCCACCGCCACCGTGTCGCCCGGCTTCAGCTCCACCGAGAGCAGCCGGGCCATGCAGTCCAGCGCTCCGTGTGCGAAGGTCACCCGGTCGTCGGGCACCCCGTCCCGCGCGAACCACTCCCGGGCCAGCTCCTCAAGGCCCGCGAGGCGCGGCACCGCGCGGTGCGAACCACCCACGGGATCCACCCGGGCAGGAGGCCTGAGGACCGGCAGCAGGGCCGAATCAGGATGCCCGCCCGCCAGATCGCGCACCCCCTGCGGCGCTCTGGGCGGCCTGCGGGCCCCGACTGCCGGAGCCTGCGCCACGACCGTGCCGCCCCGGCCGCGGGTGACCACGATCCCGCGCTGCCGCAGTTCCTTGTAGGCCGTCGCGACCGTGCCGGCGCTGACCCCCAGATCGTCGGCGAGCCTGCGCACCGGAGGCAGGGCGTCGCCCGGTGCCAACCCGCCGTCGGCCACGGCCTGTTCGACCGACGCGGTGATTCCCTTGGCGGTCGAGCCACTGATCCCATATTGTGCTGCCACGTAAACAATTATGTACCGGTACAAAAAAGCGAGTCAAGTCGACGCCGCCGAAGTCAGGGGGACGGGTGAGCTTCAGTCGTCAACGGTCCGCGCTGTACGCACGCATACCAGGGGGTGCCGACGGCCGCCGCATGCTCTGGATCGCCCTGATCAACAAGGCGGGGACCGGTCTCTGGATGGGGGCGGCCGCCCTCTACTTCACCCTGGTGACCGGCCTTTCCGTCGCCGAGGTCGGCGTGCTCCTCGGTGTCTCGGGCGCCGTCGGCATCGCGGGCGCACCGCTCGCGGGCCACCTCGCCGACCGCTTCCCGGTCACCCGCATCATCATCGGGGCCCAACTCCAGCAGGCCGCGGCCCTGTTGGCGCTGCTCACGACGGACAACTTCGCGCTGCTCCTGCTGTGCTCGGCCGTCAACAGCCTCGCCGACCGCGGTGCCAATGTGCTCACCAAGCTGTACGCCGCCCGCATCGCGGGCCCGGAGCGCACCAAGTACCAGGCCGTGCAGCGCACCGTCTCCAACGCGGGCTGGGCCATCGGCGGTCTCGCCGGTGCGTTCGCTCTCGCCGTCGGCACCACCCACGCCTACCAGGCACTGCTCCTCGGCAACGTGGTCAGCTTCCTCGCCGCCGCGGCCCTCACCCTGCGCTGTGTCGAGCCGCCTTCGCCGTCCCGGCTGGTCGCCGAGTCCACGACCACCGTGCCCGCACCCGTCGCCGCGCCGTCCACCCCCTGGCGCGACCGCTCCTACCTGCTCTTCACGGTGACGGAGGCGGCCCTCTTCCTCGACGACGCGGTGCTGCAGGTCGGCATCCCCCTGTGGATCGTCCACGCCACCGACGCCCCGCACGGCCTGGCACCACTCCTCATGGTGCTCAATTGCGTCCTCGTGGTCTGCTGCCAGGTCCCGCTGTCCCGGTTCGGCAGCACTCCGGACCGGGCCCGCGCGCTCCTCGTCCCCCTCGCGGCCTGCTTCGTCGTCGGGTGTGCCGCGCTGACCGCCTCCACGCTCGGCGGTGTGTGGCTCGCCGTCGCCGCCCTCACGGTCGCGGCGATCGCCCTCACCTTCGCGGAGATACTCCACGCCATCGCTTCCTGGGAGCTCTCGATCGCGCTCGCCCCCGACGACGCCCAGGGCGCCTACCTCGGGGTGCACGGCCTGTCCTCGTCGGCCCAGCGGAGCGGTGGACCGCTCCTGGTCACCGCCGTGATCGCGGCGGGCCCGCTCGCCTGGCCGGTGCTCGGGGCAGGCGTGGTCGTGACGGTGGCGGCGCAGAGCCGTCTCGTACGGAAGCGACTGATCCGGCAGGGCCCCGCGGCGGACCCGGCCGTGGCGGGCGACTCCGCGGCGGACCCGGTCGTAGCGGGCGACTCCGCGGCGGACCCGGTGGTAGCGGGCGACTCCGCGGCGGGCCAGGCCGTGGCAAGCGACGTCACGGCGCCCCGAACCCCTTGACGCGTCCCGTCGGTCAGGCGCGGGACCGCGCCTCCATCAGCGCGAAGCCCAGCAGATTGGCCCCCTGCCACTTCGTGGGGTCGTCCGCCCGGGGGTCGTCGGCCGCCAGGCCGATGCCCCAGACCCTGTCCAGGGGGCTCGCCTCGACCAGGACCCGGTGGCCCGTGCCGAGGAGGAACTCGCGCAGGGCCGGGTCCGAGGTGAACTTGTGGACGCTGCCCTCGACCACGATGCGGAACCGCTCCCGCGCCCATATCGCCTCGTCGAAGTCCCGCACGAGCCGCCCCGCGTTCTTCGCTTCCGCGGGGGTCCGCGCCGCGAGGACCGCCCGGTCCGCTTCCGCGTCGTCGAAGAGGCGGGCCTTGGCCGACATCATCCAGTGCTCCGCCGTCGCGTACCGGACGCCGTCCACCGTGAACGGCGAGGGCCACCACTGGCTGAAGCAGCTCGCGCCCAGCGAGCCGTCGCGTCGGGGCGTGTGGCCCCAGAAGTACAGGTACTTCACCTTCTCGCCCGCGTTCACCGCGTCGACGAGCGCCTCAACGGAGCGCACCGAGTCGATCTTCGTCATGCACGCGAGTCTGGCACGCGCCACGGACACTCCGTCCTGCGTTTTCCAGGAGCACTCGACACCTGGTCGACAGATTCCGTCGCGTAACCAAAAGGCAACAACGGAATCACTTGTTGGACTACTACCGCTCTGCCAGGATCGGCACTCAAATCGATCTGGAGCTACGCCGATCCCCGTCGCACGGGGAGCACGGCGGAGGAGAGCGTCATGCACAACTTCCAGGCGCAGGACCACTTCGCGGACGGCGCGCAGTACATCGCCGGGCGGCTGACGAAGGGGACGTCGGGGAACAGTCACGCCGTCGTGGACCCCGCCACGGGCGACGAGGTCTACACGTACGAACTGGCCGGAAGCGACGACGTCGACGCCGCCGTCGCCGCGGCCGCGCAGGCGTTGCCCGGCTGGGCGGGCGCCACCCCGGGCGAGCGCTCCGACGCCATGCACCGCTTCGCCGGCGTCCTCGCGGACCGCGCCGAGGAGTTCGCGCAGGCGGAGTCGCTGCAGTGCGGCAAGCCGATCAAGCTGAGCCGCGAGTTCGATGTGCCGGGGACCGTCGACAACACCGCGTTCTTCGCGGGCGCGGCCCGGCATCTGCAGGGCCAGTCGGCGGGGGAGTACAGCGGGGACCACACGTCGTACGTACGCCGTGAGCCGATCGGCGTCGTCGGGTCGATCGCGCCCTGGAACTATCCCCTCCAGATGGCCGCCTGGAAGGTCCTCCCGGCGATCGCCGCCGGGAACACCATCGTCCTGAAGCCCGCCGAGCTCACCCCCTTCACCTCGCTCCTCTTCGCGCGGGCAGCCACCGAGGCGGGCATCCCCGACGGTGTCGTCAACATCGTCACGGGGGCCGGGCGCGACGCCGGTGAGCATCTCGTCGGGCACCCGGACGTCGCCATGACCTCCTTCACCGGGTCCACCGGCGTCGGCAAGCGCGTCGCCGAGATCGCCACGTCCACCGTCAAGCGCCTCCACCTGGAACTCGGCGGCAAGGCGCCCTTCGTGGTGTTCGACGACGCCGATCTGGACGCCGCCGTGCACGGCGCGGTCGCGGGCGCGCTCATCAACTCGGGGCAGGACTGCACGGCCGCCACGCGCGCGTACGTCCAGCGCCCGCTGTACGACGCCTTCGTGGCGGGCGTCGCCGATCTCATGGAGAGCGTGCGGCTCGGCGACCCGTTCGACCCCACCACGGACCTCGGGCCGCTCATCTCGCACGTCCACCGCGACCGCGTCGCCGGATTCGTCGACCGGGCCCGCTCCTACGCGCGCGTGGTGACCGGCGGTGAGGCGCTCCAGCACCCCGGCGCGTACTACAAGCCCACGCTCATCGCCGACGCCGCGCAGGACAGCGAGATCGTGCAGTCCGAGATCTTCGGCCCGGTGCTCGTGGTGCTGCCCTTCGACAGTGACGACGAGGGCATCCGGCTCGCCAACGACACCCCCTACGGTCTCGCCGCCTCCGCCTGGAGCCGCGACGTGTTCCGCGCCAACCGTGCGACCCGCGAGATCAAGGCCGGGTGCGTATGGGTCAACGACCACATCCCGATCCTCAGCGAGATGCCGCACGGCGGCTACAAGGCGTCCGGCTACGGAAAGGACATGTCCGCGTACTCGTTTGAGGAGTACACGCAGGTCAAGCACGTCATGTTCGACAACACCGCGGTGGTACGCAAGGACTGGCACCGCACGATTTTCGGGGACCGATAGTCACGTCGACACCAGGCCGCGTGACCGGCGGCCGCCTTCCCGAAAGGGCAACCACGCGCATGGAGCAGTACGAGCCCCACCCGCTGTCCCCGGCCCAACTGGCCGCCATGCACCGCAGTCTGCGGAACGGCAGGGGCGCCCTGACCCGCCGTTCCCTGCTGCGCGCCGCATCCGGCGGCGCGCTCGCCCTCGGCGGGCTCGGGGCACTGACCGCCTGCGGGATCCCCGCGGCGGGCCAGGGCCAGGGCGGTGTCTCCGCCGACGACCACTCGGCCGACGAGAAGCGCGTCGTCTTCTCCAACTGGACCGAGTACATGGACGTCGACGAGAAGGACGCGAACCGCAGGCCCACTCTGGAGGCGTTCACCAAGCGCACCGGGATCACGGTCAAGTACACCGAGGACATCAACGACAACGTCGAGTTCTTCGGGAAGATCAAGCCGCAGCTCGCCGGGGGCCAGGACACCGGGCGCGACCTCATCTGCGTCACGGACTGGCTGGCCGCCAGGCTCATCCGTTTCGGGTGGGTCCAGAAACTGGACCCGGCCAATCTGCCGCACGCGTACGCGCGTCTCTCCACCCAGTTCCGCGACCCGGACTGGGACCCCGGCCGGGCCTACTCGTACCCCTGGACCGGCATCTCCACCGTCGTCGCCTACAACAAGAAGGCGACCGGAGGGAAGAAGATCACGTCCGTCTCGCAGCTCCTCGACGACCCGAAGCTCAAGGGGCGCGTCGGCTTCCTCTCCGAGATGCGCGACACCGTCGGCATGACGCTCATCGACATGGGCAAGGACCCCGGGGACTTCACCGACGACGACTTCGACGCGGCCGTCGCCCGTCTCCAGAAGGCCGTCGACAGCGGGCAGATCCGCCGCTTCACCGGCAACGACTACACCGCCGACCTGGAGAAGGGCGACATCGCCGCGTGCCTCGGCTGGGCCGGTGACGTCGTACAGCTGCAGGCCGACAACCCGGCCGTCGACTTCCACATCCCGGACCGGGGCTACATCACGTCCACGGACAATCTGCTCGTACCGAACAAGGCACGCCACAAGCGCAACGCCGAGCGCCTCATCGACTACTACTACGAGCCGGAGCCGGCGGCCCGCCTCGCGGCGTACATCAACTACGTCTGCCCGGTGGACGGCGTACAGGAAGCGCTCGCGAAGATCGACAAGGATGCCGCGGCGAATCCGCTGATCATTCCCGACAAGGAGATGAAGGCGAAGTCCCGGGCGTTCCGCTCTCTTTCACCGAAGGAAGAGACGGCCTACGAAGAGAAGTTCGCCAAGCTGACGGGTTCGTAGGCGGCTGCGCTGGGACGTGGATTCGTCTGCGGCTCTGTTGTGGTTGCTCGCGCAGTTCCCCGCGCCCCTGACGGGGCGGCTCCGTTCCTCCCCCTCGACTTCCCCTGGACCCACCATGACCTCTGCTCAAGAACCCGGCGGCGATGTCCGCCTCTCCGGGATCAGCAAGACCTACGGCTCCTTCACCGCCGTGCACCCGCTCGATCTCACCGTGCCGCAGGGCTCCTTCTTCGCGTTGCTCGGGGCGTCCGGCTGCGGCAAGACCACCACGCTCCGCATGATCGCGGGCCTGGAGGAGCCCAGTTCGGGGACGGTGCGGCTCGGTGACCAGGACGTCACGGCGCTGCCGCCGTACAAGCGCCCCGTCAACACCGTCTTCCAGTCGTACGCGCTCTTCCCGCACCTGGACATCTTCGAGAACGTCGCCTTCGGGCTGCGCCGGCGCGGCATCAAGTCCGTGAAGAAGCAGGTCGGCGAGATGCTCGACCTGGTGCAGCTCGGCGAGCAGGCGCGCAAGAAACCGCATCAGCTCTCCGGCGGCCAGCAGCAGCGCGTCGCCGTGGCCCGCGCACTCATCAACCACCCCAAGGTGCTGCTCCTCGACGAGCCGCTCGGCGCCCTCGACCTGAAGCTGCGCCGCCAGATGCAGCTGGAGCTCAAGCGCATCCAGACCGAGGTCGGCATCACGTTCGTGCACGTCACGCACGACCAGGAGGAGGCCATGACGATGGCCGACACCGTGGCGGTGATGAACGGCGGCCGGGTCGAGCAACTCGGCGCGCCCGCCGATCTGTACGAGAACCCGAACACCACCTTCGTCGCCAACTTCCTCGGCACGTCCAACTTCATCGAGGCGGAGGTCGGGGGCAGGAGCGGCGACGACATCGTCCTCAAGACGGGCGACGGCAAGCTGACGCTGCCCGCGGCCCGATGCAGCGCCCCCGCCACGACCGGCGGCAAGGTCCTCGTCGGCATCCGCCCGGAGAAGATCTCCCTCACGCACGCCGACGACGCGGGGCAGATCCCCGAGGGCCGCAACCGCATCACGGGCCGCATCGCCGACAGCAGTTTCATCGGCGTCTCCACGCAGTACGTCGTCGACAGCCCGCTGTGCGACTCCTTCGAGGTGTACGCGCAGAACATCGAGCGCGACGGCCGCCTCACCCCGGGCGCCGAGGTCGTCCTGCACTGGAACCCCGCGCACACCTTCGGCCTCGATGCCGCGCAGGATGTCGAAGCGGGCGTCGAGAAGGTCGAGGAGGACGCCTCGGCATGACGACCGTGACCGACGCACCACCACCCGCGGCGCCCGTCCCCGACGAGGCGCCACCGCGCAAGATCCGCAAGCGCGGCCGCCTCGTCCCCTACTGGCTGCTGCTCCCCGGCATCCTCTGGCTCGTCGTCTTCTTCGCCCTGCCGCTGGTCTACCAGGCATCGACCTCCGTGCAGACGGGGTCACTCGAAGAGGGCTTCAAGGTCACCTGGCACTTCTCCACCTACTGGGACGCGCTCGCCGACTACTGGCCGCAGTTCCTGCGCTCGGTGCTCTACGCCGGCGCCGCCACGATCCTGTGCCTGCTGCTCGGCTATCCGCTCGCGTACCTCATCGCGTTCCGCGCGGGCCGCTGGCGCAACCTCATCCTGGTCCTGGTCATCGCGCCGTTCTTCACCAGCTTCCTCATCCGTACGCTGGCGTGGAAGACGATCCTCGCCGACGGCGGCCCCGTGGTGGGCGCCCTCAACTCGCTGCACGTCCTGGACGTCACCAGCTGGCTGGGCGTCACGGACGGCGACCGGGTGCTCGCCACGCCCCTCGCGGTGATCTGCGGACTCACGTACAACTTCCTGCCGTTCATGATCCTGCCGCTCTACACCTCCCTGGAGCGCATCGACGGACGCCTGCACGAGGCCGCGGGCGACCTCTACGCCACACCGGCCACGACCTTCCGCAAGGTGACCTTCCCGCTCTCCATGCCGGGCGTCGTCTCCGGCACGCTGCTCACCTTCATCCCGGCGGCGGGCGACTACGTGAACGCGGACCTGCTCGGCTCGACCGACACGCGCATGGTCGGAAACGTCATCCAGACGCAGTTCCTGCGCATTCTGGATTACCCGACGGCCGCGGCGCTCTCCTTCATCCTCATGGCCGCGATCCTCTTCATGGTGACCTTCTACATCCGCAAGTCGGGGACGGAGGATCTCGTCTGATGTCTGCCTTCTCTGCCTTCTTCCGCTGGCTGCGGCGCAATCTCGTCGTCATCGCGGGCCTCTGCACGCTCGCCTATCTCCTGCTGCCGAACGTGATCGTGACGGTCTTCTCCTTCAACAAGCCGAAGGGCCGCTTCAATTACTCCTGGCAGGAATTCTCGCTGGACGCCTGGAAGGATCCGTGCGGCGTCGCCGACATGTGCGGCTCGCTCTCGCTGAGCCTGCAGATCGCCACCTGGGCGACGATCGGCGCGACCGTGCTCGGCACGATGATCGCCTTCGCGCTCGTGCGCTACCGCTTCCGGGCGCGCGGCGCGGTGAACTCGCTGATCTTCCTGCCGATGGCGATGCCCGAGGTCGTCATGGCCGCCTCGCTGCTCACGCTCTTCCTCAACATGGGCGCCCAGCTGGGCTTCTGGACCGTACTGATCGCCCACATCATGTTCTGTCTCAGCTTCGTGGTGACCGCCGTCAAGGCGCGCGTCATGTCGATGGACCCGCGCCTGGAACAGGCCGCGCAGGACCTGTACGCGGGTCCCGTGCAGACCTTCCTGAGGGTCACGCTGCCGATCGCCGCACCCGGCATCGCGGCGGGCGCGCTGCTCGCCTTCGCGCTCTCCTTCGACGACTTCATCATCACGAATTTCAACGCGGGCTCGACTGTGACCTTCCCCATGTTCGTCTGGGGATCCGCACAGCGGGGCACGCCCGTTCAAATCAATGTGATCGGTACGGCGATGTTCCTCGTCGCCGTTCTTCTCGTGCTCGCCGGAATGCTGATAGGCAAGCGCCGCAACAAGCAACCCCAGTAACCCATACGCAGTTTCTGAAGGAGTGGAAATCATGGCCCCTAGCGCCATGACCCGTTTCACCAGGTCGCTCTCCGACGCCCAGCCGGTCTCGTACTGGCTGGACGACCCCGGCAGGCCCACCCCCGGGCCCGCCCTCACCGGCGACGACCAGTGCGACCTCCTCGTCGTCGGCGGCGGCTACAGCGGACTGTGGACCGCGCTCATCGCCAAGGAGCGCGACCCGCACCGCGAGGTGGTCCTCGTCGAGGGCCGCGAGGCGGGCTGGGCCGCCTCCGGCCGCAACGGCGGCTTCTGCGCCGCGTCCCTCACGCACGGCATCGCCAACGGTCTGTCCCGCTGGCCCGGCGAGATCGGGAAGCTGGAGGAGCTCGGCGCCCGCAACCTCGACGAGATCGAGGCGGCCGTCAAGCGCTACTCCATCGACTGCGACTTCGAACGGACCGGCGAGATCGACGTGGCCACCGAGCCGCACCAGCTCGCCGAACTCCACGAGATGTACGAGGAGATGGCGGAGCACGGCCTCGCGGGCGGCGCCGAGCTGCTCGACGCGGACGCCCTGCGCGAGCAGGTCGACTCGCCGACCTTCCTCGGCGGGCTCTGGGACCGCGACGGCGTCGCCATGCTGCACCCGGCGAAGCTCGCGTGGGGCCTGAAGCGGGCCTGCCTGGAGAAGGGCGTCCGCATCTACGAGCACACGCCCGCACTCCAACTGGCCTCGTCCGGCGCGGGGATGGCGATCCGCACGCCGTACGGCAGGGTCTTCGCCCGCCAGGTCGCGCTCGCCACGAACGTCTTCCCCTCGCTGGTGAAGCGCATCCGCTCGTACACCGTCCCGGTCTACGACTACGCGCTGATGACGGAGCCGCTCACCGAGGACCAGCTGGCCGCGATCGGCTGGCGGAACCGCCAGGGCCTCGGCGACAGCGCCAACCAGTTCCACTACTTCCGGCTCTCCGCCGACAACCGCATCCTGTGGGGCGGTTACGACGCGATCTATCCGTTCGGCGGGCAGGTGCGCGCCGAGTACGACGACCGGCCCGAGACGTACGCGAAGCTCGCGGGCCACTTCTTCACCTGCTTCCCGCAGTTGGAGGGGCTCCGCTTCACCCACGCGTGGGGCGGCGCGATCGACACGTGCTCGCGGTTCTCGGCGTTCTTCGGCACGGCGCACCAGGGCCGTGTCGCGTACGCGGCGGGGTACACGGGCCTCGGTGTCGGAGCCACCCGCTTCGGCGCCGACGTCATGCTCGACCTGCTCTCCGGCGAGCGCACGGAGCGTACGAGCCTGGAGATGGTGCGGACGAAGCCGCTGCCGTTCCCGCCCGAGCCGTTCGCGTGGACCGGTGTGGCGCTGACCAAGTGGTCGCTGGCCAGGTCCGACGCCAACGGCGGCAAGCGGAACCTCTGGCTCAAGACGATGGACAAGCTGGGCCTCGGCTTCGACAGCTGAGTCCTGATCTCTCGGCCTGTGACAGCCGAGTCCGCACCAGCGGCTGAGCGGGGCCTGCCCGACCGGCGCACGCCCCGCCCGCCGCCTGTGCCCCCCTTCGCCACCAACTGGTGGCCGGAACCCGCGTAATGCCAGGCCCCGGGGCCTCTCTCACCTGTGACACGCATCGTTGCTGCACAGACAGAGGGAGGTCCCGCCATGACTGGCTCGGGGGCTAAGTCGGCGGTCGAGTGGCTCGTATCGGTGGCGCCGGATCCGGACGCCTGCCGCTGGGAGTGGGAACGCAATCCCCTGGGGGTCGCGCTCCTTCCCGCGGGCAAGCGCTGGGACGTGCTGATCCTGCCCGGCGAACTCGGCTACCCCACGCTCGACGTGCTGACCCGCTGCATCGACCGCCCGGGGCCCGTGCTCGCGGACTTCGGGGATTCCCGCATGGGGTTCTTCGTGCCCGCGGGCACGGTGGCCCGCTGGATCGGCACGGGCGTACGGGGCGCGGGCCGCGGCACCTGGATCGTCGTCCCCTACCCGGGCAGGGCCACCGGCGGCGTCCGCTGGCTCGTCCCGCCGGACGGCTCGGGCACGCTGACGGACCCGGCCCTGCTCGAACTCGCGATGCACGAGGCGGCCGCGCAACTGGCGCGGGACGCGCGGGACGAGACGGAAGGGGAGACGTGAACTGCCTGAACCCTTGACAACTTAATTGGTCTGGACCAAGTTGGGCGCGCCACCCTCCAATCCCCCCATGCCTGGAGACATCCCACGTTGCTAAGAGTCAAGCGGCGGACGGGAGGAGTTCTGCCGAGGG